>JAQXRK010000259.1 GCA_029218485.1 bacterium
GCGGGACGGAGCGATCCGTCCCGCGTGAATTCTGGGGGAAAGCGATGGAACAGAACGTGCTGCGGGAGCGAATGGACCTGCATACACACAGCTATTATTCCGACGGCGATCTGGCCCCGGCCGAGCTCGTGCGCCGCGCGCGCGAAGCGGGGGTCACGCTGCTGTCCGTGACCGACCATGACAGCATGGACGGCGTGCAGGAGGCGCTCGCCGCCGGACGGCGGGAGGGCCTGCCGGTGGTGCCCGGCGTGGAGATGGACAACCGCTATGATCAGGAGTTGCACATTCTGGGCCTCTGCGCGGATCCCGATTGCGCGCCGCTTCGCGCCGAGCTCGCGCGCGCCAGGGAACAGAGGATGGAGCGCAACGCGCGCATTCTCGACCAGCTCTTGGCGGCGGGCTATGATGTGCGCACGTTTTTGCCGGATGTGCAGGGCGTGACGACGCGCCTGCACATTGCGCTTGCGCTCATACAGGCGGGCCATGCAAGCGATACGGCGGATGCGTTCCAGCGCTTTCTGCGCCGCGGCACGCCCGGATTCGTGGCGATGCAGCGTCCCGGGCCGGCACAAGTGATCGCGCTGCTGCGCGAGGCGGGCGCCATCCCGGTTCTCGCGCATCCGTGTCACCTGCGGGGCAATGTCCATGCCATCGTGCAGGAGCTGGTCGATCTGGGCATCGGCGGCATCGAGGCGTACTATACGACCTCGTCGCCCGGGCAGACGGAGCTGTTCTGCAGTCTGGCCGCGCAGCACCATCTGCTCGTCACGTGCGGCAGCGATTTTCACGGCGCGAACCGGCCGGCTGCGCAGCTGGGCTGCGCATGGACACCGGCGCCGGCGCTCGAGCGCACGCGGCAGGCGCTGCTGATGCGCCTGTAACGGCTTCTTCGACACGATACGCGCCGGTTCCGCATATAGTAAACCGAGAGGTGATCCTGTGAAGCGGAAGGCCCGGTTTCTGACAATTCTGCTGCTGGTGGTCGCTCTGCTGGCAGCGATGTTCATCTATATCAATATCAATCTGCGCCCGGTTCTGTTCGGCCTGTCCTCCGCGCGCGTACAGTCCATCGCGGCAAAGGCGATGAACGATGCGATTCTGGACATCCTTTCCGGGAACGGCGAGCTGTACACCTCCCTGGTCAATGTCTATGAAACGGGCGGGAAGGTCTATCTGCTGCAGGCGAACAGCAGCCGGCTGAACACGCTCGCTGCCGATTGCGCCAACGCCGCGCAGGAGCGGATCGCTGCGCTGGGCGAGCAGGGGATCTCCATTCCGCTCGGCACGCTGTCCGGCATCCCGCTGCTGGCCGGCGCCGGGCCGCACATCCGGCTGCAGTTCACGCCGGCGGGGGCTGTGCGCTCCTCCTTTCAGAGCGAGTTCCGCTCAGCCGGGATCAACCAAACGCTGCACCGCGTCAACCTGCGCCTGACCGCGACCGTCCGCGTCATCCTGCCGGGCGAGTCGCACACGCTGACCGTGGAGGCGGAGGCGCCGATTGCGGAGAATATTATCGTCGGGGATGTGCCGAACGCGTACACGAACGTTGCCAACGAAGAGGACCTTTTGAACCTGATACCGGGGGATTGACCGAAAGTACAAAAAGTTTCGAAAAAAGTCGTGGTTTGGTTGCCCTGCCACCCCGCGTCTGCTATAATAACAGTATCTCACTACGCTGAAGAGAGGAAATCAAATGTATACAGGCGCAGGTATCATCAAGATCTTTGCGGGCAGAACGGGACAACCCTTCGCAAAAAAGATGTGTGCATACCTTGGTACTCAACTGGGCGATGCAACCACCATCAAGTTTTCGGAGGGCAATATTTTTGTCCGTATCAACGAGTCCATCCGCGATAAGGACGTCTATATTGTCCAGCCCATCGGTCATGAGCCCAATGACGAGTTTATGGAGCTGCTGTTTTGGATCGATGCGTTCAAGCGCGCCAGCGCAAACTCCGTTACCGCCATCATCCCGTATTTTTCCTACGCGAAGGGCGATAAAAAGGACGAGCCCCGCGTATCCATCCGCGCGCGCGTTTGCGCGGATTGCATCGAGGCCGTCGGCGTAGACCGGGTCGTTACGATGGACCTCCATGCGCCGCAGATTCAGGGCTTTTTCAAAAAGCCGGTGGATCACCTCTATGCGATGCCGCTGCTCTGCGAGTATATCCGCCGTCAGGGGATTGTGGACGAGAACCTCGTCGTGGTTTCGCCGGACGCAGGCTCGGCCAAGCGCGCCCGAGAGTTTGCAACCGAGCTCGGCTGCCCGGTGGCAATCGGCGACAAGACCCGCTACGGCCATGATGAGAATGCGAAGATTCTGGAGATCATCGGCGACGTCAAGGGCAAGAACTGCCTCGTGGTGGACGATTTCTCCATCTCCGGCGGCACGCTCGTCGACATCGCCTATGGCCTGAAGGACAAGGGGGCCAACAGCGTGTTTGCCGCACTGTCCCACAATGTGCTCAGCGCGAAGGGCCTTGAGAAAATCGAAAAGAGCCCCATTGAGTTCCTTGTGGCGACCGATACGCTCGAGTGCCACGACGCGGCGGTTTCCACGAAGCTTCGCACGATCTCCGCTGCGCCGATGTTCGCGCAGGCGGTGAAGATCATCCACGACCGCGCGCCCATCAGCAACATGTTTGAACAGCGCGTCAGCAAGCGCCTGCTGGACATGAGCTTCATGGAGCAGCAGAGCCTGCTGTAATGCTGCAGGAGGCCGGAACCGCGGCATGACCGGCGGCGAATCCGGCGATATCACGGCTTACGAAGCAGCACGGCACAGGGCCGTGCTGCTTTTCCTTTCACAGAACGATTGCAACGGAGGTGCGCGCATTGGCGTATTATCTGGCCGGCATCAACGCGCTGAGCTTTTTGCTGCATGCCATCCATACGCGCCGGTATGCCGACAGGAAGGCGGGGTGGATCCGCGCTCTTTTTACGGTCACCGTGCTGGCGGGCGGCTCGCCGGGCGCGCTGCTCGCCATCCTCCTCCTGGATCGAAAGGCGGAAAAGCGGAACATGATGGCCCTTGTGCTCGCCGTCTGTGCGCTCATCGTGCAGGTCATTCTGCTGCTGTTCTGCAGCGGGGCGCACAGGCAGGAGCTCACCTTTGATGTTGGCGGCTTTTTCGGGCAGCACAGGTGGTTGGTTCTGTATCTGGCGGCGATCAATCTGGCCGCATGCGCCGCTTTTGCGATCGATAAGTTTCGGGCGGTCCGGCACCTCTCCCGGATCCGGATCGTCACCTTGCTGCTGCTGGCATTTCTTGGCGGAACGGTCGGCGCGCTGCTGGCGATGTATGTTTTCCGGCACAAGACCAACAAGGATTATTTTGCCGTTGGCGTACCGATGATTCTGGTCACACACCTCGTGCTGCTTTTCTATGCGATGAACGCATAGCCTTTTGGCTTCCGCGCTTCTGGGACAAGCCTGTCATAGAGCTCGGCAAAGCGATAGGATCGTCAGCCTCCCGGCCCATCCGCGCTTCCGGGATGAGAACACAGAGCCGCATGAGCGCCGGCACTCGTTCGGCGGCGGATGATGGAAGGGCGCGCCTTTGGCGGCATCCCGGACAGCCTTCGGAATGCAATCGCGGGAGCGAAAAGCGGGGAAACCCGCTGCATTGGCCGCTTTTGTTGACACCTGCCTTCATTTCTTCTATAATATAATCGTGATGTTGTTTACTATCCGTCGTGGCCTCCGCGGCTTTATAGACAGTTCGGTCTATCAGGGAAGAGTTTCATAGGAAGGGAGTTGCCGGCATGTTTTGCGTGGGCGATCTGGTGTGCTATCCAATGCACGGGGTCGGCGTGATCGAGGCGATCCAGGAGCAGCAGGTTCTCGGAGAAACGGCGCACTACTATGTACTGCGATTCATGACGGGAAGGATGACCGCCATGGTACCGGTAAAAAATGCGGAAGCGGTTGGCCTGCGCGAGCTGTCCGACGCCGCAAGATGCGAGCGCGTGATCGCCTACCTGCGCGGCGAGGACTGCAGATCGGAGAGCGACAACTGGAATCAACGGTACAGGGACAATCTGGACAAGCTGCGTGAGGGCGATATCTTTTCGGTGGCCGATGTGGTGAAATGCCTGATGCGAAGGGAAAAGGAAAAGGGCCTTTCGGCAGGCGAGCGCAAGATGCTTTCGACTGCGCGGCAGGTGCTTCTGGCGGAACTGGTCACCGCAAGCGGGAGAGAGGAAAGCGAGCTGCTGCCGCTGGTTGGCGGTTGATGTTTGCAGGGGCGCGCTCCGGCGGCGCATGCAAACGGGAGGCTTGGCGATAAGTTTGTAAGAAAGGAGGCTTCGCGCGGCGAAGCTCGGTAGCGACATGAAAAAACTGCTCCGCATTGCAATTGCACTGGTGGGGCTGGGGATCGGCTGCGGTATTGTTGCACTGATATTATACAATTTTCGTTTCCCCGGTTATATCTATGTGATGCGGTATACGACCAACACGGCGGTGTTGATCGGTATCTATGTGGTGGTGGGCTTTCTGTTCGGCCTGTTCGGCTATATGCTCTCGCCAAAGATCATCGATGGCGTACAGGTCTGGTTCCGCAAGCTGGACAACCGTGTGCGCAGCATGCCGGCGCTGGACATTCTGTTCGGCGTTGCCGGCCTGATTGTGGGCCTGCTCGCTGCCTATCTGGTCAGCCTCCTGCTGAACAGCCTGCGCGTGCCGGTGCTCTCCACGGTGCTCTCCGTGGTGCTGTATGTGGTCTGCGGCGGGTTTGGCTGCAAGTTCGGCATTACCCGCAGGAGCGAGATCATGTCCGGCGCCGCGGCAAACGATGCGGGCGCGCCGCCGAAGGTGCTGGACACCAGCGTGATCATCGATGGGCGCGTGCTGGACATTGCCATGACGGGGTTCATCGAGGGAAGGATTGTTGTACCGGAGTTTGTGCTCCGTGAGCTTCGGCACATTGCGGACAGCTCGGACGCTACCAAGCGCAACCGCGGCCGCCGCGGGCTCGACATATTGAAACTGCTGCAAAAGGAGTTCGGCTCGCGGGTCTGCATCGACAGCACGGATTTTCCCGAGGTTGACGAGGTGGATCTGAAGCTGCTGCGCCTCGCCGAGCAGATTGGCGGCGTACTGGTCACCAACGACTACAACCTCAACAAGGTCGCCACGGTGCAGAACACGCCGGTGCTGAACATCAATGCGCTTGCCAACGCGGTCAAGCCGGTGCTGCTGCCGGGCGAGGAGCTCCAGCTCACCGTTTTGCGGGAGGGCAAGGAGCAGGGCCAGGGCGTCGGCTTCCTAGAGGACGGCACCATGGTCATTATCGACGGAGGAAAGCGGTATATCGGTCAGCTGGTCGATCTGCAGGTCACCAGCTCGCTGCAGACCGCCGCTGGCAGGATGATTTTTGCACGCATCCGCGTTCCCAATGCCGGGTGAGCGGCGCGCCGCTGCCGCAGCCGGGTCAAAGCGCGGCAGTGCATCGGAGAAACGCGTGGATTCCATGTTTTTGTCCGAAAACCGCTTGACAGCAACCGGGTGGTCTACTATAATGAGTAAGGTTACGATCGTGTCGGCTGTGTCCGCGCGTTCCATAGGGGCGTGGTTTCGCCCATGCAGATTCTATGAAGAGAGAGGTGTAAGGGATGGTACGGACCTATCAGCCTAAAAAAAGACAGCGCAGCAAGGTGCACGGTTTCCGTAAGCGTATGAAGACCGCCGATGGTCGCAATGTGCTCCGGCGTAGACGCGCTAAGGGTCGCAAAAAGCTGAGCGCGTAAAACAGATTTGTGTGTTCGGAATCGACTCGAGTAAGGATACAAGCGATTGCGGCAGGCTTGTGCTTGCCGCATATTTTTTTCCATACCTGTCTCCGGGAGAACGGTCTTGAAGCGCAGTGATTCCCTGAAAAAGAAGAAAGAGTTCCGGTACACCTACCGCGTGGGCAAATCCACCGGGCATCACCTTCTGGCACTCGTGTACGCCAGAAGCAGGACGCGCGAACCGCACGTAGGGTTCTCCGTCAGCAAAAAAATCGGCAACAGCGTCGTGCGCAACCGCGTCAAGCGCCGCATGCGGGAGGCGGTTACACCGCTGATACCGGAGCTGCGCAACAATATCAACCTGATCTTTATTGCGCGCGACCCCATTCTGGACGCAGCCTTTCTGGACATCCGCGCCGCCATGCGGACAACGCTACGCAAAGCGGGTCTGCTCAGGGAGCGGAACGACTGAAAGGATGCTTCCAACCACGCTTTATGACGGCGACTGTTTGCAACCAGACCGCCGGACGCTTCAGAAAGCGGAGGTTCACCCATGAAACGGTTTCTCATCGCCATCGTGCGCGGCTATCAGCGGTACATTTCTCCGGCCTTTCCTCGCCACTGCCGCTTCATGCCGACATGCTCACAATATGCAATTGAAGCATTGCAGAAATACGGTGCTTTGAAGGGTATGGCACTGACCATTTGGCGTATCCTTCGGTGCAATCCGTTTTGCCGCGGTGGGTATGATCCGGTGCCTTAGAGCCGGGCGATGATTTGTATCACAAGAGGAGGGTAACAAATTGCAAGGTGATTTTTTCCTGACACAGGGTGTCTTTCTGGGAATGCGGTGGCTGTTTGAAACCGTCACCGGCCAGAGCATCGTATTGACCATCATCATCTCCACGCTGATCATCAAGGCGATCACGGTCATCGGCGATATCAAATCGCGCAAATCGTCCATGAAGATGACGGCCATCCAGCCGCAGATGGACAAGCTCCGCAAGAAATATGAAAACGATCCGCAGCGGTTGCAGCGCGAATCCAACAAGCTGATGAAGGAGAACAACGTCTCCATGTTCGGCGGCTGCCTGCCAATGCTGTTCACCATGCCGCTGTTCTTCGTGTTCATCGCGGCGTTCCGGCAGTGGGGCAACGAGATGATGGTGCATCTGATCGTCACGCTCGAGAACGACCCGGACGCCGGTGTGGAGCTCTTTAAGAACTTCCATTTCCTCTGGGTCAACAACATGTGGCAGCCGGACAACGGTTTCCAGCCGGTCATTTCCTCCGCGCAGACGCTGTTTAACGGCACGGAACTCCATCGCCTGTTCTACTTTGCCGAGCACCCGGAGGCGCTGCAGCTCTTCAAGGACCTCGGCTTCTTCGTGGAGGATGCAACGTCGAAGTACGGTGTGTCCATCGCCCCGCTGACCGAGGACTTGATCGCAAAGTACAATGCGATCGTGCAGCCGTGCGTGGATCTGTATGCCGGCTATAACAACGGCTGGTTCCTGTTCCCGATTCTCTGCTGCGGCACGACGTTCCTGTCCACCTGGCTCATGCAGCGCGGACAGCCGCAGGCGGCGAGCACCGCGAGTTCCAACAAGATGATGACCTGGCTGATGCCGGCGATGACGTTCTTCTTCTGCCTGAGCACGAATGCGGCGTTCGCGCTGTATTGGACGGTCAGCAACGTGATCTCCATGCTGACGACATTCTTTATCAACAAAGGCTTTGCAAAGCAGGCCGCTGCAATTGAGGTGGATAAGAAATGAGAAGAAGTATTGAGTTTTCAGGACGCACGGTCGATGAGGCCATCTTCCATGGCCTGACGGAGATGGGTGTGACGATCGATGAGGTCGAGATCGAGACGCTGCAGAGCGAGAGCAAGGGACTCTTCGGTTTTGGTTCCAAGCTGGCCGTTGTGCGGCTGACCGAGCGGGAGGAGCCCGTCATACCGGATTTGGAGCAGTACAAAAAGCGCGAGGAGGCCGACCGGCCGCGCGCCGATCGTGAGGATGGCGGCTACCGCCGCGGCGGGCGCGATCGCGGCAACCGCGGCAGAAGGCCGGATGCGGTCGCGGAGGAGCGCCGTGCGCCGGAAGCGGACGAGGCGTTCGATTACAGCGAGGAACTGGCTAAAGAACTGCCCGCGGGCCAATTCCTCAGCGAGCTGCTCGAGAAGATGGGCGTGCAGGCGCGCGTGTTCGCGGCCAATACGGACAGCGGGCTGCGCCTGAGAATCGACGCCGATTCCATGGGTCTGCTGATCGGCCGCCGGGGCGAAACGCTGGATGCGCTGCAGTATCTCGTTTCGCTGCACGTCAACCGCACGTCGTCGGAATACCAGCGCATCACGCTGGACACGGAGGGGTATCGCTCCCGCCGTGAGGAAACGCTGTGCCGCCTGGCGCGGAAGACCGCGTCGCAGGTGCGCGCAACGGGCCGCGCTGTCGCGATGGAGCCGATGAATCCCTATGAGCGGCGCATTCTGCACAGCGCCTTGCAGGGCTTTCGCGGCGTGACCACGCACAGCGAGGGCGAGGAACCGAACCGCCGGGTCATCATTACGCCGGATCGGTAAAGGGATCTGAGAGCGCCGTCCGGAGTGGGCGGCGCTTTTGATATGGAGAGAACCGCCATTCCCGGAAAGAACGCCGTTCAGGGCGCGCCGCTTTTGCAAAGGGAACGCCAGCCCCGCCTCAGCGGCGCATGCCGCAAGTGCCGGCGCCGGGGCGAACCGCTTTGGCAAAGCGGGCGGCGGGTTCCGCGCTTATGAGCGAAGCGTCGAAGTGCAGAATCCAAAACCACCGCAGGAGCGGAAGCTGGAATTTGCAGGATTCTTCCCTTTTGATGGCCATTCTGCTACGGGACGATCGAGGAGAGCAGCATGAGAGAGGATACCATTTATGCACCGGCGAGCGCCATCGGCGGCGCCATCGCCGTTCTGCGCATTTCCGGGCCGCGGGCCGGGGAGACCGTTCGCATTCTGTCGGCAGATCTGACGAAAAAACCGCGCGAAATGCGCTTTGTGCGCATTCTCGACGGCGCAGAAACGGTTGATGACAGCATGGCGGTCTTTTTCCCCGCTCCGCATTCCTATACCGGGGAGGACATGGTGGAGATCGACTGCCATGGCGGCGGCCAGACCGTGCAGCGCATTCTGGCACTGCTCTCCGGCTTGGACTTCCGGCCGGCCGAGGGCGGCGAGTTCACGCGCCGTGCCTTCCTGAACGGGAAGATGGATTTGTCGCAGGCCGAGGCGGTCATGGATGTGATCACGGCCAGCGCGGAGCAGAGCCTGAAGGCGGCGATGCAGCAGCTGCACGGCAGCGTCAGCCGGGAGGTCGCTTCGATTGAATCGCTGCTGCTGGACGCGCTTTCCGGCATCGACGCCGCTGTCGATTACCCGGAGGAAGCGGAGGAGGACGCCTATTCCGCGCTGCCGGAGCAGCTCTCGCACGCCTGTGGCCGCATCGATCGGCTTTTGGCGGACGGGCGGCGCGGGCGCGTGCTTCGCGACGGCATGCAGGTGGTCATTCTCGGCCGGCCGAACGTTGGCAAGTCGTCGCTGCTGAACGCGCTGCTCGGGCAGGAGCGCGCCATTGTGACCAGCGCGGCGGGCACCACGCGCGATGTGCTCGATGAGCGGACGTCCATCCGCGGCGTACCGGTGCGGCTGCTCGATACCGCCGGCATCCGGGATGCGGCGGACGAGGTGGAGCGCATCGGGGTAACGCGCGCCTGGAAGGCGCTGGAAACGGCCGATATCGTGCTGGTGCTGGTCGATTCCTCCGCACCGCTTACGCCGGAGGATATGACACTCCTCCAGGAAACGGCGAACATGACGAGGATCATTGTCAAAAACAAATCGGATTTGCCGTCCCGCTGCCAGCTGCCCGAAGGCATGGAGGCCACGGCCATTGCGGTGAGCGCAAAGGAGGGAACCGGGCTGGACCTGCTGTCCGATCGGATTCTTGCTCTGGCTGGGCCAAGCCGTGCGGATGCGGCCGGTATCACCAACGAGCGGCACCTGCACGCGCTGGAGCAGGCGCGCATTGCCGTAGCGGCGGCAATGGCGGCCGAAGAGCTCGACTGCTCCGCAACGGATATCCGCTCGGCGCTCCATTTTCTCGGCGAGATCACCGGAACGGATGTGGACGACGCCGTGATCGACCGCATTTTCTCCCGCTTCTGCGTCGGAAAATGAACAGGAAAAAAGCCCATTCCGTGGAATGGGCTTTTATATATTTCAAAAACTACGGTCAAAGCGTGGCGATACAAACTGTTGCATCCTTGCAGACCCCTAAGATGATGAAACCCCGCCAAAGCCAGTGGCATGTTTGCTACGCATGGCGCCTTTTCGGCGGCCTGTAACGGGGCTGCTTATTCTGTGGCGGAAACGCTTTCGGCTGCTTCCGGGCAAAAATACGCCAGTATCCCCTCATACAGGCCCTGCGCCATGACGACCTGAAAGTCCGGATCCGCCAGAAGCGCATCCTCCTCAACATTGCTCAGATATCCCATCTCAATGCAGAATGTCGGCCTTGTACACCAGTTGAACCCGGTCTGATCCCCGCGCGTGGCGATGCCCTCCTTTGACGCCATCTTGAGGCCGGTTACGGCGCAATAGCGGGTGATCACGCAGGTCGCGGCCGCGAGGTTTTCATCGTACCTGTCGGTGCGGTGTTCAGCGGGAATCAGGATATAGGCGCCGGACCGTTTTGCATCGTTTGAACGGTTGCAGTGCAGCCGGATGCCGAGGTCCACCTCGTGCTCGTTGAAGAACTCCGCCCGCTCTTTATTCGAGATATTGACGTCCTGTGTCGTCCGCGTCATGTGCACGGTTGCGCCTGCGGCCTCCAGCTGCTGGCAGAGCAGCAGTCCGACGGCCAGGTTGACCTCGTATTCATAGACGCGCGTTCGCACACCGCGTGCGCCGCCGGCCACGCGCTGCTTTGTTTCGCTCGATCCCGGTGCGATGGGCTCGGGCGACGGATCATAGATGCGCTGATGGCCCGGATCGATGCCGATGACGAAGCCGCTGAGCGGCGGGAGCGGGGTGGACACGGCGGTCGGATCCGGCGTGGGCACCGCGGTTGGGGAAGCGGTCGCTGCAGAGACAATCGTCAGCGGTACAGCGGTTGGCGCCGCGGATGCCGGCGCGGAAGACGCCGGCGGCGTTTCCTGCGCGGGGACCGGCTCGTGCCATTTGCAGCCCACCGAAAAGATGCACAGCATGGCAACGCTCAAAGCAGCGATGCGCAAAAACAAGCTCGCGGGTCGTTTCATAGGCCTCCTATTCCTTCTGCTTGCGCGGATCGCGCATGGCCAGCCACATGACGGGCGCGGAGAGCAGCATCGAAACGCAGATGCCCAGCATGGGGATGGAGAAGCCGAAGCGCTCCGCAATCGCGCCCATGATGGCCGGTGTTGTCATCGTGGAAAGGCCGATGGCAAACGAGGCGAGAGAGGCGGCCGAAGCGCTGCGCTCCGGGAAAGCGTCGCAGCAGATGAGCATCATTGCGCCGATCAGTCCGCCCTGGAAGAATCCGCCCAGCGGCAGCAGGACATACAGCAGCCCCGCGTTGCCAATGGCAAAGCCGACGCCCAGCGTTACCGCTGCAAGTACCGGCATGAGCACGACGTAGCGGCGGATCGGCATAAACCGGAAGATCAGCGGCGATGCAAACCGCATCACCAGCGCGCCACCGAAGAACAGCGTCATGAGCACGCTTGCCGACGCATAGTCGAACGATAGCGCGCGCTGCGCATAGGTGACCAGCCAGGCGCTGACGCCGGACAGCAGCATGAAGTTCAGGCTGAAGGCCAGCAGGAACAGCCAGGACCGCCCTTCCCGGAAGATCTCGGCCGGGTTTTCGCTCACGCGCTGCCGCATTGCCTGCATGTCGGCGTAGGGCGTTTCACTGCGGTACAGGTTGCCCGTCGTCAATGTCAGCAGCACGACCGCCGCAGCGACCACGCCGATGACCAGATAGGGTGTCGAAAAGCTCTCCGGACGGGCCGGATCCACCAGCCGGGATACGATGAGTGGGATGCCCATGGCGCCCATCCCATAGAATGCGTGTGCGATCGGGAGTAGCGTGGAGCGCGTGTGAGGATAGACGTCGTTGATCACGCCGTTGATCATCAGGTCTACGCCCGTAAAGCCGACACCGCCGACAAACGCGATGCAGAGCAGCGCCAGATAGCTGGCCGCGGTGCGCGCCTCCCCCGCTGGAAAGAGCACGGTGAGAAGATAGAGCGCGATGGAGCATACGGACAGCGTGCCAAGGCCCGCACAGACCACATGAATCTTATTGTAGCGCTCGCCAAAGAGCGCTAAAAATACGGAGGCAACGAGCGTGCCGATGGCCTGAACGGTCAGCACAAGGCCGATCTGGCTCTCCGTTCTGCCGAAGAAGTCCATCATCAGCGGCACTTCCGGGCCAAAGGCGTTGTAATAGAGCGAACCGCTCATGTGCATCAAAAAGCAGGCGAAGGCCAGCAGCGCGGGCAACAGGCGCTGCGCCTTGCTGGTTGGTCGTTGGTTCATCCGGATACTCCTAACGTTTATAAAAATATGGAAAATCGCTTTGCTGCCGGTACGGCTGTCCGAAGCAGAGGGGATGGGGTAAACAGAGCGCGGCATGCTCGAAAGTGCATTCCGCATGCGGGGCGGTATGCACAGGTGCCGGAGAAGCGGCCGGGCACCCAACCCTCACAATCGATGCGAAACAGGGATACCGGCCCGAGAGAAGCACACGTAAAACCCGGGCAGTGTCCCGAAAGGACGACCGGTTTGTGCCGGGGCTGCAGACATGCGCACATTTATGCCTAAACAGAGCCGGAGCAGCGCGGGAAACTCCGTGCTGCTCCGAAAAGTGGGTCTTGCATCGCTCAGTCGTGAAGCAGAACGGCCTTGATGCGGCGAACGCCCGCCGAAGAGGCCTCTTCCTTCTTGATGATGAACTTGCCGAGCTCGCCCGTGTGCTGCACATGCGGCCCGCCGCAGATCTCCTTGCTGTAGCCGGGGACGGTGTACACCTTGACCTTGGCGCCATAGCGGTTTTCAAAGAGTCCGATCGCGCCGGCAGCCTTGGCTTCCTCGACCGTCATTTCCTCACAGGTCACCGTCACATCCGCCTGAATGGCTTCATTGACGAATGCTTCCACCTCGCGCAGCTCCTCCGGCGTGACCTTCCGGCCAAAGCTGAAGTCAAAGCGCAGGCGTTCCGCCGTGATGTTGCTGCCGCGCTGCGAAACGGTGTTGTCGTTGAGCACCTTGCGAAGCCCTGCCTGCAGCAGGTGCGTCGCCGTGTGCAGCGCCGTGGTGGCCTCGGTGTTGTCGGCCAGTCCGCCCTTGAAGCGCTGCTCCGCACCGGCATGCGATTTCTCCTGGTGCGCGCGGAACGCTGCGGCAAATCCCTCTTCATCGACCGTGAAGCCCTGCTCCGCCGCCAACTCCTTGGTGAACTCAATCGGGAAACCAAAGGTGTCGTAGAGGTGGAATGCGGACGGACCGTCGATGCGCTTGTCCGTCAGCTGCGTGCTGAGCCGCGCAAACTCCTTGATGCCCTTCTTGAGGGCGGAGGCAAAGCGCTGCTCCTCCTTGTTGAGCTCTGCAATGATCGTTTCCTTGGCGTCGGCCAGCTCATGATAGAACTCGCCGTACTGATCGATCACGGCCTCGGCAATGATGTGCAGGCTGCCGTCGGGGATACCGAGCTGCATGGCATAGCGGATAGCGCGGCGGATGAGGCGGCGCAGGATATAGCCTTGATCCACGTTCGACGGCGTGACGGGGCGGCGGTCGCCCAGCAGGAACGTCGCGGAGCGCACATGGTCTGCGACGATGCGGAAGGCGCGCGTCGTTTCCGGGTCATCGTGATATTGCTTGCCGGAGAGCCGTGCGATGGCGGCGAGAATGCCGGAGAAGGCGTCCGTATCATAAACGCTCTCCACACCCTGCAGCGTGGCGATCGTGCGGTCGAGGCCCATGCCGGTGTCCACGTTCTTCTGGGCGAGCGGCTCGAACACGCCGTCCGCTACCTTATTATACTCCATGAACACGTTGTTCCAGATCTCCAGGTACTTGCCGCAGTCGCAGCCCGCCTTGCAGTCCGGGCCGCAGGGCTCTCTGCCGGTATCGTAGAAGATCTCGGTGTCGGGGCCGCATGGGCCGGTCTGTCCCGCGGGTCCCCACCAGTTGTTCTTCTTGGGGAGGTAGACGATGTGCGAGGGATCCACGCCCATCTCCACCCAGCGGTCATGGGCAACGGTATCCTGCGGTGCATCGCTGTCGCCGGCAAAGCAGGTGAAGTACAGCTTGTCCGGGTCGATGCCAAGCCACTCCTCGCTGGTCAGGAACTCCCAAGAGAACGCAATGGATTCCTTCTTGAAATAATCGCCCAGGGACCAGTTGCCGAGCATTTCAAAGAACGTGCAGTGCGAGGTATCGCCCACCTCATCGATGTCGCCGGTCCGCAGACATTTCTGTACATCCGCAAGCCGGACGCCCTCGGGATGCTTCTCGCCCATCAGATAGGGAACGAGCGGATGCATGCCGGCCGTGGTGAACAGAACGGTCGGGTCGTTCTCGGGAATCAGGGAAGCGCTCTCAATGATGGCGTGCCCCTTGGAACGAAAGAAGTCCAGATAGAGCTGGCGCAGCTCCTTGGAGGTCAATGCTTTCATACGGTCTTTACTCCTTGTAAACCAAACTTTCCAATTTGCATTATATAATAGGATACCGTAACGAAAAGCGCTTGTCAACGAGAGCTTCCAAACGAAATCGAAAAGATTTTTGATAAAAATTCAAAAAAAGGTGTTGACATTCATGAATCCGTTTGCTATACTACAGAAGCTGTCGCGAGGGACGCGAGCGAGCGGGCCTGAGAGGGCAGCGAGGAGCACCTTGAAAACTATATAGTGCAGAGCGCAAACCGAGTAAAATCGGGATGCGAAGAACAAGCCAGTAAGAATCGGAAACGATTCAAGAAACGCAATGAAATTGAGACGACCAAGCGAAGA
>JAQXRK010000260.1 GCA_029218485.1 bacterium
GCTTTTGTATTCCAATCAAACCGGCATTTGCTTTGGCTGTGCCGCGGTTCCATCCGCCCTGTGCTCCGCCGCCTGCCGGCACAGCGGCTTCGCCCTCCCCGGCGGTGCTGCGGGCCGTTCAGTACTCTTCCGGCACAAAGCGGCCGGCCACGCCGGCCGGAGCAAACGCGGGCGCATCGGGCACGGGCTTTGCCATCGCGTGCGGGATGCGCGCGCCGAGCGGCGCGTTCGGCGCCTGCATCGCCTGACAGCCCGCGGGCAGCGCGTCGAGCAGGGCGGCATAGCCGGCAGCCGTGCGGGCAACCGCCTCCACGGCGTCGCCATCCGCCGATTCCAGCAGCGCATAAGCCGAAACGGCGCCGTCCTCCTGCAGCAGCACGCATGCGCCGCCATCGCACGCCACATCCCTGAGGCGCGCCGCCATGTCCGCGGCCGTGCGCTCCTGAAATCCGGTCAGTCCCGCCGTTGCCGCCGCGTAACACCCGGCCAGTGCGAGCGGATCGACCCCCGCGGGATCGCACAGCGGCGCGGGGCACCTGCCCGTTCCAAAGGCAATGCTCACAGCCGAATAGGGCAAAAACCCGAGCGGCAGATAAATCGCCGGATCGACCGGCCGCAGCACGAGCCGGCGCGCCCCGGCCTGCGCCGCGAGCAGCTCCGCCTGTGCCATTGCGCGGCGCATGTATCCGCGGCGCTCATACCCCGTTCGGGTCGATACGCCCGCGATCATGACCGCCGCCAGATCCACCCCATCCTCCCGGAGGATGACCGGCCGGCCGAGCGCCATGCTGACCAGCTCGCCGTCCAGAAACACGCCGGCCGACAGCGCCGGTGTGAACCGCTCGGAAAAATACCACCGGCAGAACGGATCGCTGTCGAAAAACCGCGCCTGCCAGAGGGCAAGCGCGGCCTCGCAATCCGCCCATGTGAGTGTGCGGACGATCTCCCCGTTCATACCGTGTACTCGGCCTGCGGCTCCGGCTGGGCCTGCAATTCCGCCCGCTTCTCATCGTAGCCGGGCTTGCCGAGCAGCGCATAGGTGGCGTTCTTGCCCTCCTCCACGCCCGGTTGGTCAAACGCGTTGATATCGAGCAGCTCGCCCGCAAACGCCGTCATCACCTCGAACAGATACAGCAGCTCGCCCACGGTAAACGCATTGACCTCCGGCAGCGTAATCGTGTTGGAGGGATGCCCACTCTTCATCAGAGCGTAAGCCGTGGCCGACTGCTCCGCCTTGATCAGCTCGTTCTGTGTGTGGCCCGAGAGGAACGAAACGTCCGGAATGTCCGCATAGCCCTGCGGAATCCGCGTCTCGGTGCGATAGCGCTCCACGCCGAGGAACGTGACGACCTTGTCGAACGGGCCCTCCGTATAGAGCTGCACCTGCGAATGCTGGTCCGTCACGCCGAGCGCCTTGACCGGCGTCTGCCCCACATGCACGCTGCGGCCGCTGCGGTCAACACGCTTGCCGAGCGATTCCGCCCAGAGCTGCGCATACCAGTCCGCCATGTATTTGAGCGAATCCGCATACGGCATGAGCACGCTGATGTTCATGCCGCGCTGCATGGCGATATACTGCAGCGTCGCCAGCAGATACGCCGGGTTTTTGCGCACCGCCGGTTCGTTGCAGATCCCGTCCATGTACGCCGCGCCCGCAAGCAGCTCCCGGATGTCGATGCCGCACACCGCCGCCGCCAGCAGCCCCACCGGGCACAGCTCCGAAAACCGGCCGCCCACGCCGTCCGGCACGACAAAGGTGGTCAGGTTCTCGCGCTTCGCGATCTTGATGAGGTTGCCCTTCACCGCATCGGTGGTGGCGATCAGGTGCGCGGAGATGTCCGCGCCGTACCGCTCGTGCAGAAGGTTTGTCACGATCAGAAGCTGCGACATCGTTTCGGACGTGCCGCCGGATTTTGTGATCACGTTGAACACGGTCTGATCGATATCGATCACATCGAGCAGGGCCGCCATGCGCTCGGGGTCGATGTTGTCCTCCACAAACAGCCGCGGACCGCCGCGCTTTTCTCTGGGCAGATCGTTGTAGCGCAGGTGGCACAGCGCCTGATGGACGGCGATCGGGCCGAGCGCGCTACCGCCGATGCCGAGCACCACAAAGTTTTCACAGCGCCCGCGCACGTCCGCGGCGACCGCCCCGATCTGCTCCACGACCGCCTCCTGATTGTACGGCAGCTCGCGCCATTTCATGCTGTCCCGATTGCTTACCAGCGCGTCCGCCGCAGCGGCCAGCTTCGGTTCGAGCGCATCGATCTCGGCGTCGGCGATTCCGCGCGCGCCAAGGCGCGCCGCCATCATATTGTTGTAATCCACGCGGATGCGCATGCTGTCACGCCAGGCCGCGTCCATATATCGTTTCATCCGTTCCAGCCTCCCGATTCATGATTGTTTTTATTATACCATGCAAGAACGCGTGCGAACAGGCATAACCTGTAGGGGTGATGAAAAAATGCGCAGGCTTTTCTTTGCGCTTCTGCTCGTATCGGCGCTCACGGGCGCGTTTTTTCTGCTGCAGAGGACAGCCGCGCAGGCGGCCTGCACGCTCGGCGTGCGCGTGATCGACGGGCGCACGGAGGCGCCGCTCGCCAACGCAACGGTCGTCATTGCGGAAACGGGCAAGCGCTACCCAACCGGCATGGACGGCACGACCGGGCGGATTGCCATCCCGTTCCGGCCGCTCGCACAATCCGGCGAAGCGGCCGTGCCGTGGACGGAGGCAACCGTTCTGGCCTATTGCGACGGCTATTACCCCTATGCGCTGTTCCACGTCTGCCTGTCGGAGGGGGAAACGCGGGACAATCTGACGCTGTACCTGTTCCCGAACGACGGCAGCATGCCGGATACGCCGTTCGTGCTCGTCGAAGCGCCGCCCGTCGCGTGGTCGCGCGCGCTCATCGAGCAGCACCGGCCGGGCTGACCTGCCGGCGCCCCGGGTTTGTTCTCCCATCGCGCAGGCAACAAAAAGGGCGTCCACCCATGAGGCGGTGTCCATAAAACAGTATTGCGTTCGCCCGAAGAATTCAAACTTCTTCGGGCGTTTCCCTGTGAACGGTAGACTTTTTCGTATTTTATCAATATACTTTATTCGACGATAACATGAGATAAATCGGGAGTTATTGCGCAAAAGATGCTTCGCAACCATAGAGTTGCGCAATAGTTGGTGGAGCAACCGGCTGAAAATGCATATGCTGAGGCTATCAAATCAAAGGAGGAGATGTCGTGAATCTCGCTGCATTTTTTATAATTCCCGCACTTATCATTTTTATTGCTTTGATTGGTCTGGGAATATATGTAACGGTACTCATCGTAAAGGCCTTACGCAAATACACGAAATCGGAACCGGTCAGAAAAGAAAAAAAGGAAAATGCCAGGAG
>JAQXRK010000261.1 GCA_029218485.1 bacterium
GCGCAGGAAACGTTGCAGTTCTTCGCAACGCGGCGCAGCGAAAAGCCCCTCACGCCGTGCGCTTCGATCTCCCGAATGCCGGCGAGGATCAGTTCCACCTTCAGATTGCTGCTCTCGCGTTTCATATCGATCAGTATAGCACGATTGCTGCGCGGCGGCAAGCGGGGCGCAGAATCCGGTATTGACTTCCAGATACCGGAATGATATCATACCGATATCACCAAAGGAGGTTATCACGATGATTCAGGAGCGCATTCTCACCAATCGTAAGAACGGCATGGCGGTCTTGCTTGCCGCAACCCTGCTCTATCTTGCTTCCATTGCCGGCTGCATCTTCGGCGGCATGCTCATCGATGCAGGCCGGTCCCCGCTGCTCTTCATTGTCAGCATGCTGTGGCTGCTCGCCGGATGGATCCTCTTTCTCGGTCTCAAGGTGCTCAAGCCGCAGGAGGCGCTTGTGCTCACGCTGTTCGGGCGCTATATCGGCACGCTCAAGGGCGAGGGGTTCTATTTTGTCAATCCGTTCTGCACGAGCGTGAACCCCGCGGCCAAAACGCGGCTGAACCAGAGCGGGGATGTCGGGGACGGTGCGGGCAAGTCCATCGTACTGGCCGCAGGCACCGGCGCCGGCACCTCCATGGAGACGGTGAACAAACGGATCTCGCTCAAAATTATGACGCTCAACAACAACCGGCAGAAGATCAACGATTGCCTCGGCAACCCGGTCGAGATCGGTATTGCGGTGATGTGGCGCGTAGTGGATACCGCCAAGGCCGTTTTCAACGTGGATAATTTCAAGGAGTACCTCTCGCTGCAATGCGACAGCGCGCTGCGGAACATCGTGCGCATCTATCCGTACGATGTTGCGCCGAATGTGGACACCACCGGCGATGGTGTTGCAGACGAGGGCAGCCTGCGCGGCTCGAGCGAGACGGTCGCCGCCCGCATCCGGGACGAGATCCAGCAGAAGGTTGCGGAAGCCGGGCTCGAGATCCTGGAGGCACGCATCACCTATCTTGCCTATGCGCCGGAGATCGCGGCGGTCATGCTCCAGCGGCAGCAGGCCTCCGCAATCATCGACGCCCGCAAAATGATCGTGGACGGCGCGGTCGGCATGGTGGAGATGGCGCTGGAGCGGCTGAACGAAAAGCAGCTGGTCTCGCTGGACGAGGAGCGCAAGGCCGCGATGGTCTCGAACCTGCTCGTCGTGCTCTGCGGCAACCACGACGCACAGCCGGTCGTCAATTCCGGCAGCCTGTATTGACATGTCGGACGCGCAGAAAAAACAAGTGCCGCTGCGCCTCTCGCCAAAGCTGTACAATGCCATCGCGGCATGGGCGGAGGATGATTTCCGCTCGGTCAACGGGCAGATCGAATATCTCCTGACCGAATGCGTCCGCCAGCGGAAGAAGAACGGCAAATATGTGTCCGATCAGCTCGATGTGCCGCCCGAACTGGATATTGAGTAGTAAGCCTGTCGCGATCCGGTGGAATACCCCGCCGGATCGCGGTCTGTTCTCTCAGCTTCTCAAACAATCCGCGCTCGGCCGAGAGGATGCACGCCATTCAAAATGGTGTCTGCATTCCCAATCACGGGTACATCTGTCCCTTCGGCTACAGTCGTGCGATTCCACCCCCACCGTTCTTCCGCGCAGCCGCGGCTCCATTCCCGCCTTCCGAGTGCTGTTGCATTGTTTCCGTTGGTGTGCTCTTCCAGCGAAGAAGCGAGTGGTGCGGCTTTGGGGGCATTGGAGAGTTGCAATTCAAATAGCTCTTAATTCTATAGACGATTTGCCCTAAACTATCTGTATAAACATCGGATCTGTGGGACTTTGGCACTTCTCGCCTCTGTGACAGCAGCTCTCCGATGTTTTGTTATTGAACTCAGCATTGGCCTTCAGGGCAGTTTCCCACGCTTCCCTATGGGTTTTCTGCGAACAAAAGAAAAGGGTGTCACTTCCTGCGACACCTCGATTCATTTCGCTTTACCCTTATATTGTCCCGCGCATGAAAAGCAGATCAGTCGCCTTTCGG
>JAQXRK010000262.1 GCA_029218485.1 bacterium
TGAACGCGCCGAGCAGCGCCGCGAGCGGCTTGCCCCAGCGCTTCGGATCGTGCGCGAGCTTTTCAAAATACTCCTGGAATGTCAGGTATACCTCCGTGCGGTCGGCGCCGGCGGCGATGAGCTTGGAGACGGACTCGACCACGGCGAGGTATGCGCCGATGTACGGGCTCTTTTCCGCAACATACGGGTTGTAGCCCCACGCCATGAACGAGCAGTCGTCGGTATCGCCGCGCTCGAGCGAGATCTTGTGCACCATGGCCTGCACGGGCGTGCGCTGGTATTTGCCGCCGAACGGCATGAGCACGGTGCCCGCGCCGATCGTTGCGTCGAACCGCTCCGAAAGGCCGCGCTTGGAGCAAACGTTCAGGTCGGCCGCCAGATCGAGCAGGCCGCTCGCGAAATCGGCCGGAACCGGCCGCGCATACGGCTCGGAGCGGACGACCTCGGCCGTGGCATGCTTGGCCGCGCCGTTGGAGTCGAGAAACGCGCGGGACAGATCGACGATGGTCGCGCCGTTCCACTTCATCGTCAGGCGCTTTTCGGCGGTGACGACGGCGATCGGCGTGCACTCGAGGTTTTCGGCATCGGCCAGAGCGGTAAAGCGCGCCGCGTCCTCCGGCGCAACGACCACCGCCATGCGCTCCTGCGATTCGGAGATGGCCAGCTCCGTGCCGTCGAGACCCTCATATTTTTTCGGAACGGCGTTCAGATCGATCTCCAGCCCGTCGGCCAGCTCGCCCACGGCGACGGAAACGCCGCCCGCGCCGAAATCGTTGCAGCGCTTGATCATGCGCGCCGCGGCCGGATTGCGGAACAGCCGCTGCAGCTTGCGCTCCTCGGGCGCGTTGCCCTTCTGGACCTCCGCGCCGCAGGTGGCGAGGGATTCGGCCGTATGCGACTTGGAGGAGCCGGTTGCGCCGCCGCAGCCGTCCCGCCCCGTGCGCCCGCCGAGCAGGAGCACGACATCGCCGGGCGCGGGCCGCTCGCGCCGCACATTGGCCGCGGGCGCCGCGCCGATGACCGCGCCGATCTCCATGCGCTTTGCCGCATAGCCGGGATGGTAGATCTCATCGACCTGACCGGTCGCAAGGCCGATCTGGTTGCCATAGGAGGCGTAGCCGGCCGCGGCGGTGGTGACGAGCTTGCGCTGCGGGAGCTTGCCCGGCAGCGTGTCCCGCACCGGGACGGTCGGGTCGGCCGCGCCGGTCACGCGCATGGCGGCATAGACGTACGCCCGGCCGGACAGCGGGTCGCGGATCGCGCCGCCGATGCAGGTTGCGGCGCCGCCGAACGGCTCGATCTCGGTCGGGTGGTTGTGCGTTTCGTTCTTGAACAGGAGCAGCCAGTCCTGCGGCTCGCCATCGACCGTTACGGTCATCCGCACGGTGCAGGCGTTGATCTCCTCGGATTCGTCCAGCTTGTCGAGCTTGCCCTGCGCCTTCAGATACTTTGCGGCGATCGTGCCGAGGTCCATGAGGCTGACCGGCTTGGTGCGGCCGAGGCTCGCGCGCGCGGAGAGGTAGTCCTCGTACGTTTGCCGGATAAAATCGTCCTCGAACGACACACCGTCGATCTCGGTCAAAAACGTGGTATGGCGGCAGTGGTCGGACCAGTAGGTGTCCAGCACGCGCAGCTCCGTGATCGTCGGGTCGCGCCCCTCCTGCTGAAAATACGCGCGGCAGCAGGCCAGATCGTCCCCGTCCATCGCGAGGCCGTAGCGCTGCACCAGCCGGGAGAGCGCTTCGTCCGGCAGCGAGGTAAAGCCGGTGAGCGTGTCCACCGCCGTCGGCACCGCATACGCGGCCTTGAGCGTTTCGGGCAGCGCCATGGAGGCCTCGCGGCTCTCGACCGGGTTGATGACATACTTTTTGATCTGCGCGGCGTCCGCCTCCGAGAGGCGGCCGTACACGGCGTACACCCTGGCGGTGGCCACGATGGGGCGTTCGCCGGCGGAGAGGATCTGGATGCACTGCGCGGCCGAATCCGCGCGCTGATCGAACTGCCCCGGCAGATACTCGACCGCGAACACCAGCGCCGCGCCGGAGGTATCGATCGCGCCGGACACATCGTCGAGCTGCGGCTCGGCGAACACGCCGCGCTTTGCCGCCTCGAACAGCTCGGGGCGGATATCCTCCGCGTCATAGCGGTTGATGATGCGCACGCGCTCGATGCCCGATACGCCGTAGAGCGTTCTGAGCTCCTCCGCCATCGCGCGCGCCTCCGCGGCAAACGGCGGTTTCTTTTCCACATATACCCGGTAAACCATATCAGTCCTCCACGGCGCAGAGCGCCCGCGCGCCGATATCGCGGCGGCAATACGCGTTTTCAAAATGCACCTTGCTCACCTGCGCATAGGCCCGGTCGACCGCGCCGCGCAGCGTTTTGTCCGTCGCGGCGACGCCAAGCACCCGGCCGCCCGCGCTGAGAAGAGCGCCCTCCGCGTCCGCCTTCACGCCGGCGCAGTACAGGCGGGCATCGAAGTCCGCGTCCACGCCGATCGGATACCCGGTCTGATACGCCTCGGGATAGCCCTTCGATGCGAGCACGACGCAGCACGCGTGCCGGTCGGTAAAGCGCACCGGGCACTCCGCGAGGCGCTCCTGCTCGACCGCCAGCATGATCTCGAAAAGATCGCTCTCGAGCAGCGGCAGCACGACCTGCGTTTCGGGATCGCCGAAGCGGCAGTTGTACTCGATGACCTTCGGGCCGCTCTTCGTGAGCATGAGCCCGAAATACAGGCAGCCCTTGAACGGGCGGCCCTCGGCGCGCATGGCGCGGATCGTGGGCAGGAAGATCGTGTCCATGCAGAGCTTCGCGATCTCCGGCGTGTAGTACGGGTTCGGGGCGACGGTGCCCATGCCGCCGGTGTTGAGGCCGGTATCGCCGTCCCCGGCGCGCTTATGGTCCATGGACGAGATCATCGGCACGATGGTATTGCCGTCGGTGAACGAGAGCACCGACACCTCCGGCCCCTCGAGATACTCCTCGATCACGACGCGGCTGCCGCTCTCGCCGAACACGCGCTCCTCCATGAGCGAATGGATGGCACGGAACGCCTCCTCGCGGGTCATGCAGACCAGCGCGCCCTTGCCGAGCGCCAGACCATCGGCCTTGACGACGATCGGAACCGGGGCGTCGGCCAGATAGGCGAGCGCGTCGGCCGCGCTTTCAAACACGCGGTACGCCGCCGTGGGGATGCCGTATTTTTGCATCAGGTTTTTGGAGAACACCTTGCTCCCCTCGATGGCCGCGGCGGCCCGGTCCGGGCCGAAGCAGGCAAAGCCCGCCTCATGCAGCGCGTCCACCGCGCCGAGCACGAGCGGGTCGTCCGGCGCGACGACGACGAGGTCCACCGCGTGCGCCTTGGCGGCGGCGACGATGCCCGGGATGTCCTTGGCACTGCCGGGGATGCACACGGCGTCGCGCCGCATGCCGCCGTTGCCGGGGAGGGCAAAGATCTCCGTCACGCGGGGGCTTTCCTTCAGCTTTTGAATGATCGCATGCTCGCGACCGCCGGAGCCGATAACCAGAACCTTCATGTCAACCTCCTCGGGCGCATCAATGGTGGAACAGGCGCATGCCGGTAAAGCACATGGTCATGCCGAAGCGGTTGCACGTGGCGATGACCTGATCGTCGCGGATGGAGCCGCCGGGCTGCGCCACATAGCTTACGCCGCTGCGCTTTGCCCGCTCGATGTTGTCGCCGAACGGGAAGAATGCGTCGGAGCCGAGCGATACGCCGGTGATGCCGTCGAGGTACGCGCGCTTGTCCGCCTTGGTCAGCGGCGCCGGCCGCTCGGAGAAGAAGCGCTGCCACACGCCGTCCGCGAGCACCTCCTCGGGCTCGTCGGACAGGAAGATATCGATGCAGTTGTCGCGGTCGGGGCGGCCCACCGACTCGAGGAACGGCAGCGCCAGCACCGCCGGATGCTGCCTCAGGTGCCACAGGTCGGCCTTGCTGCCGGCAAGGCGCGTGCAAAGGATGCGGGACTGCTGCCCCGCGCCCACGCCGATGGCCTGGCCCTGACAGGCGTAGCACACGGAGTTGGACTGCGTGTATTTGAGCGTGATGAGCGCAACGATCAG
>JAQXRK010000263.1 GCA_029218485.1 bacterium
CGATTTTCGCCGCGCGGATGTGGTTCGGTATCTCGTGCGGCAGATGCGAAAATACCGGCCGGAGGTCGTCGTTTCGCAGGACCTGAACGGTGAATATGGCCACTGGCAGCATGTGATCCTGTCAAACGCCGTGCTCGAGGCCGCGCCCCTCGCTGCGGATGCGTCGTATGATCCGGCCTCCGCGGAGCAATACGGTGTGTGGACGGTCAAGAAGGTCTATCTGCACCTGTATGCGGAGAACCGTCTGCAAATTCCGGTGACGGAGCCGCTCGCAAGCTTTGACGGCAAGACGGCCGTGCAGATCGCTGCGGAGGCGTTTGCCTGCCATGTTTCGCAGCTTCCGTCCCGCCATGCGGTGACGAACGAGGGCATCTACAGCCTGTCGGACTTCGGCCTCGCGTACTCGACCGTTGGGCAGGATACGCCGGGCGTGAACGATCTGTTTGAGAACATCGACCCGGCGGTGCTCCGCACGGCGGCGACGCCCGCGCCGGAAGGAACGATTGCGCCCACGCAGGAGCCGGTGCCCACGCCCACGCCGGAGCCGGCGGCGCCCGCGGTGGAACTCGCGCCGGCGCAGGAACCGGCGGACGCGCCCACGGCGGAACCGGCGCCCGCGCAGGAACCAGCCGTAGCGGAACCGGACGGAGGGGGGAGCGGCTGGCTGCTGGCGGCGCTCATTGCGCTCGTCGTGCTGCTTGTCGTGCTGCTTGTGATGCGGCAAATATCCGCCGCGCGCCGGAGGAGACGGCCGAGAGCCGGAAGGAGGAAAACCCGATGAAGAAGGAAAGAAAGGGGAGCCGGGCAGCGATCATCGTGCTGGCTGTGCTCGTGGTGCTCGCGGCCATCGGCGGCGGGGCATGGTTTTTGCTGTCCGAATATGCATTTGTGAGCGGATCGCTCGTCGATCGTGACAGCGCGTCGCTGGCGCTGCCGGATGGCGAATTGCCGGATGTGCATGCGCTTTCGCGGCTGACGGCGATCAGGACGCTCGACCTGCGCGGCCGCACGGACGTGACCAAGGCGTATGTGGATGAGGCTGCGGCGGCTCTGCCGGCCGGCTGCGCGGTGCTCTGGTCGATCGAGCTGACCGACGGCACGGTTTCGAGCGACAGCACGGCGCTGACGCTCCCGAACTGCACCGAGGCCGATGCGGCGAAGCTCTCGTATTTTCCGAACCTTATGCGCGTGGACGCCTCCGGCAGCACGGCGTACGCCGCGCTGTATGCTGCGGCGCAGGACCTGCCGAACGTGGCGGTGATGTACACGCTGCCGGTGGGCGATGCGGTTCTGACGAACACGGCGACCGTGCTGGCGGCGGCAAACGTATCGGATGTGTCCGCCCTGCCGGACGCGCTGCCGTATTTTCCGCTGTTGACCGAGGCGGATCTGCGCGGCGGCACGGTGCCGGACGCCGACATGCGCGCGCTGCGCGAGGCGTTTCCCTCGATCCGGTTCCGCTGGAGCGTGCATCTCTCCGGCAAGGCCTATGATTCCGACGCGGCCGAGATCGATCTGACCGGCGTAACGTTCGCCGGCGAGCAGGAAGCGATCGACGCGCTGTCCTGTTTCAGCTCGCTCACCGGCGTGGATCTGCGCGGCACCGGCCTCTCGACCGCGCAGGCGCGCGCGGTTGCCACGGCCATGCAGCCGATCCCGGTGCGCTATGACGTTGCCATTGGGCAGAGCGTGTTCGATTCGGCGGCGGAGGAGCTGGACCTCAGACCCGTGCAGGGCGTGGACGGCGGCTCGCTTTCCGACGCGCTCTCCGATTTTTCCGGGCTGTCGGTCGTCTATCTGCCGGATGGCCTGCTGGACGACGCTGCGGTGTCGGCGCTGGAAGCCGCATATCCGGACACGCTGATCGCGCGGCAGATCGAGCTGTTCGGCTCGATCGTGTCCACGGCGGACGCGGAGGTGGATTTCAGCGGCGCGAAGATCGACGATCCCGCCACGCTGGAGGCGGCGCTTGCGCTGCTGCCAAGGCTGGAAAAGTGCGTCGTGTGCGACTGCGGGCTCTCCAACGAGCAGATGGAAGCGCTCTGCGAGGCGTACCCGTCCATCCGCTTCGTATGGACGATAGAACTCGGCCCGCACAAGCTGCGCACCGACGCCACGGGCTTTTCGACCAAGAACCCTTCAAAGTACACCAGCCCCAAGGCGAGCGACGAGTACAACAAACTCGTGCGCACGACCAAGCGGCTCAAGGCCGGCGATATCGAGGCGCTGCGCTACTGCACCGATCTTGTTGCGCTCGATCTCGGGCACAACTACCTGACCAACGATGACCTCGCCGTGATCGGAACGCTGGAGCATCTCCAGATTCTGATCCTCGCGGACAACAAGATCACCGATATCTCGGCGCTTGCAAACCTCAGGGAGCTGCAGTATATCGAGCTGTTCATGAACAAAATTCCGGACATGTCGCCGCTCGCCGGGCTCACGAACCTCGTCGATGTGAA
This sequence comes from bacterium, assembly GCA_029218485.1. Taxonomy (GTDB): domain Bacteria; phylum Bacillota; class Clostridia; order Christensenellales; family CAG-138; genus Aphodomorpha. Next base: position 2,463 of record JAQXRK010000263.1, read on the forward strand.
CGTGTGCAACACGGGATTGTCGGATCTCACGCCGTTCTATCAGCTCACGGGGCTCAAGCGCCTCTGGTACGGCATGAACCCGTGCGACCGCGAGGAGCAGAAGAAGCTGGCCGAAGCGCTGCAAGACTGCGAGTGCAACTACACCACCAGCGACGAAACCGGCGAGGGCTGGCGTGAGAACCCGCGGTATCAGTGGATGCGGAGCTTCTTCGGATGATCGGGCGGATGGAAGCGCTGACGCTGCCCGATTTTGAGCGGATGGAGGCGCTGGAGCGCGCCTGCTATGACGCGGCGTATATTGCGCCCGCGGCCGAGGCGTACGCTTGGTATGTTCTCGAGCCGCGCTCGACCGTGGCGCTCTCGGAGGACGGACGGCTCATCGGCTTTGTGAACCTGTTCCCGGTGCGGGAGGCGGTGTTTCGGGCGCTTCTGTCCGGCTCGTTCAACGACAGCGGGATGACGGCCGGCGACCTGGCCCCGGCCGGCGCGGCGGCAAAGCACCTGTTCCTGAGCTGTATCGCCGTGGCGGAGCCGTATCGGGGCCGCGGTATATCCGGCCGGCTGCTGCGCATGGCGGCGGCACAGTACTCTGCGGCGCCGGACGCACAGCTCGTCACGGACAATGTGACGGCCGCGGGCAGGCGGCTCTCGGAGCGCTGCGGGCTCTCATTTTTGGGCGGGAGCGGCCATGGCTCCTGGATCTACGCGGGCGACTGGCACAGCTTTGTGCGGGCGATCGAACGATTGTAGGGAAGAGACGAACGGAGAATAGACGAGCAGAGAATAGAAGACGGGAGCCGCGCCATAGGGCGTGACTCCCGCATTTGTTGACAATGTCGCTGAAAGCGGCCGCGCTCAGAACAGCCGCAGCAGCTTGCCCGCCGATTTGTACAGCAGGAACGTGATGAGCGCATTGGCGCCCGCCTTGATCAGGTTGAACGGAATGATGATCGTCGGCAGCATGGCCATGACCACCTCGGCCGGCGCGCCGTTGAAATGCACCGTAAAGATCAGGTTCAGCGGGATCATCATGAGCACCTGCACGACCACGCCGGCAAGGAGCGCGAGCACCGCACCGCCGCGCGTATGCTTGCGCCGGTACAGCAGCCCGGCCACCAGCACGCAGGAGCCGGTCGCAAAAAAGTGCATGATCGCGCCGACCCAGCCGCTCGCCGGGGAAACGAGCACCCACTGCAGAACGCTCACCACCGCGGTCAGCAGCAGCCCCCACCATGGGCCGAACAGGAACGTTCCGATCAGGATCGGCACATCGGCCATATCGTATTCGAGATAGGCGGCCGCGGGAAAGATCGGGAAATGGATCAGAAATACCAGCAGGATCGAAAGCGCTGCCAGCATGCCCAGCTTCACCAGCCGGTTGGTCGTATTGGTCATAACATACATCCTCCTCTTTGGCTTTGTTTGCCACAGGAAGCCGGTTCGGTGCGCCGTTCGTCATAAGAAAACGCCCCGTCATCCAGAGTGGACGACGGGGCAGCAAATAAACGAACAGCAGACCGCCTCTCCCGTCCGGACTATTACCGTCGGTACCGGAATTTCACCGATTCAGCCGCAGCGCACTGGCTGCGGTTCGCGGACTGTCACCGCCGGTGGGGAATTACACCCCGCCCTGAAGCAAATCCATTATAGCACAAAAAAAGCGCTTGACAAGACCCTAATTTTGGTTATAATAAAAGTAACGATTACTGTTATGGAGCAACGATGATGCGCTATTCCAGACAACGCGACCGCATCCACCGCTATGTGCGGGAGAGCCATGCGCATCCCACGGCGCAGATGGTGTACGATGCGCTGCGGGAGGAATCGCCGAAGCTGTCGCTCGGCACCGTGTACCGCGATCTGAACCAGCTTGCCGAGGCGGGTGAGCTGACCCGAATCGCCCTGCCGGATGGCAGCTGCCGGTTTGACGGCACGCTGCACGGCCACAGCCATATCGTGTGCGAGCGGTGCGGCGCCGTGGAGGACGTCGAGGTGCTGGCCGACCGGTTCGGCGGGCAGATCGAACGGCAGACCGGCTTCCGGCTCTCCACGCTCTCGCTGGTCATGCGCGGCGTTTGCCCCGCCTGCCGCGGCGATGACGCGGCCGGGTCAGCCGCAGGGAAACCCAAACGGGTGTAATATCCGGTGAATCCAATAGAAAGTATAACAGGAGGATAACAACATGGAACTCAAGGGCAGCAAGACCGAACAAAACCTCATGACCGCATTCGCGGGCGAATCGCAGGCGCGCAACAAGTACACCTATTTTGCATCGCAGGCCAAGAAGGACGGCTATGAGCAGATCGCCGCTATTTTCGAGGAGACCGCGGCCAACGAGAAAGAGCATGCAAAACTGTGGTTCAAGGCGCTGAACGGCGGCAAGATTCCCTCCACGGCGGAGAACCTGCTCGCGGCGGCCGAGGGCGAGAACTATGAGTGGACCGATATGTACGCCCAGTTTGCCAAGGAGGCCGAGGAAGAGGGCTTCGAGAAGCTCGCGTATCAGTTCCGCGCCGTCGGCGAGATCGAGAAGGCGCATGAGCTGCGCTACCGCACGCTGCTCAAGAACGTGGAGGAGTACCGCGTGTTCGAGCGTGACGGCAAGACCTACTGGCAGTGCCGCAACTGCGGTTACATCTTCGAGGGCCCGAAGGCGCCCGAAGTGTGCCCGGTGTGCGCGCATCCCAAGGCGTTCTTTGAAATCCATAAGACGAACTATTGACAAAAACGAGTATCATTTCGTATACGGGAAACAGCGGCCGGCTGAGCATCCGGCCGCTGCTCCTGTTTTTGGGCGGCGGCAGCAGAAAAATACAAAAGTTTTACAGCAGATATGCAACCAAATGTTTGGCAAATGCGTCTTAATAGTGTAGAATGATAATACATTGATTCTGCAGTTGATGCGCACACAGCGCAGCCTTATCCGCCGTTGCGGCGCGATTACATTTGAGGAGGGGGAAAACATAAAATGAAGAGAAAGAGGTTGTTGAGTCTGCTGCTGGCGTTGGCCATGGTGCTGACCGTGCTGCCGGCCGCCGGCGCACTGGCAGCAGGTGAAGAATATGCACAGAACACCAGCGGCGCTGCGGTCAAAGTTTATACTTCCGCCGATGAAACCAGCGCAGAGGTTGGTGAACTTGCCGCCGGTGAAAAGGTCGCATATCTTGGCGCATCCGGCGATTGGTATCAGATTCGCAAAAGCGAGTCGATCGAGGGATATGTACTGGCGGCGGCCATGACCTTGCTGCAGCCGGAGCTGACCGCAGAGGGCGGCACGTTTACGCAGGATGGCAACGCGCATGCCGTAGTCGCGCAGGTGAAAAATGCTGACGGCTACACGATCTATTATTCGGTCGATGATGGTGCCAACTGGGGCACGCAGATCCCGAGCCTGACCAACCCGGGCAAGCTGACGGTCAAGGTTAAGGCGACCAAATCTGCCGCGACCGACCTGACCTGCGAGGACGTCACGATCGAGGTGGTCGCTGCGCCGAAGCCGATGCTGACCGTTACGAGCGGCAAGTATCCGTATGACGGCAAGCCCCATACCGTGACCTATAAGCTGGAGAACGCCGACGGCTATACCGTGACGTATTCCACCGATGGCGGCACGAAATGGGTGACCACCGCGCCGAGCCTGACCGAGCCGGGCAAGCTCACGGTCAAGGTCAAGGCTTCCAAGACCGGGGAAAAGGACCTGGTCGCCGAGGCGGTGCTCGAGGTCACGCCGGCAACGACCACCGCAACGATGGCCACGGTCGTGAACTGCAATGAATCCGTCAACGTCCGCAAGGGTCCCTCGAGCAGCACGAAGAAGCTCGGTACGGCCCCAAAGGGCGCGCAGTTCAAGGTGCTTGGCGTCGAGGGCGATTGGTACAAGGTGCAGTACACCGCGACCAGCGCGGGCTACATCCACAAGAACTATATCAGCACCCAGAGCGTGACGGAAACGCCGGAAACGCCGGTGATCAAGCCGGCCGGCGACAACGAGATCGTTACGATCGTCAACTGCAAGGTCAGCGTGAACGTGCGTAGCGGCGCAGGCACGAGCTACAGCCCGGTCGGTACGGCGCCGAAGGCCGCGGAGTATAAGCTGCTCGCCCGCGTCACCGTTGGCAGCGTTACCTGGTACAAGGTCCAGTACACCTCCAGCAAGGAGGGCTATATCCATCAGGACTATATCAAGACCGGCACCGGCACGCCGTCCACACCGACGAGCGGCAACACCATCACGATCGTGAACTGCAACACGAGCGTCAACGTGCGCGAGGGCGCGTCGAGCAGCACGAAGCTGCTGGGCACGGCCGAGAAGGGCAAAGTGTACGAGTATCTCGGCAGGACCGTCGACGGCAAGTGGTACCAGATTCAGTATACGGCCACGCAGAAGGGCTTTGTGTACAGCCAGTATGTCAAGGTGAACAGCGGCACCGTGACGCCGCCCGCCGACGACAAGCCGACCACCGGCAAGACCGCCACCATTGTCAACTGCAATTCGTTTGTCAATGTGCGCGAGGGCGCATCGAGCAGCACGAAGCTGCTGGGCACCGCCAGGAAGGACGCCACGTACAACGTGACCGGCCAGAGCGGCAGCTGGATTCAGGTGCAGTACACCGCTACGCAGAAGGGCTATATCTACTCGAAGTATGTCAAGCTCAGTGACGGCAGCTCCACCACGCCCACCCCGCCGGCCGAGACGGCCGCCACGGGCTACGGCTATGTCGTCAACTGCAAGACCAGCGTGAACGTGCGCAGCGGCGCCGGCACGAGCTACAGCATCATCGGCACCGCGCCGAAGAGCCAGGTATACCAGATCCTCGGCCGCAGCGGCGACTGGTATAAGGTCCAGTACAACGCGACCACCGTTGGCTACATCTACAACAACTACTTCGCCAAGGCGACCGGCGACACCACGCAGAAGGCAACGGTCATCAACTGCAAGGTCGACGTCAATGTGCGCAGCGCGGCGACCACCTCGTCCACTCTGCTCGGCACGGCGAAGCTGGACGAAACGTTCACCTTCCTGAAGATGATGAACAACTACGCCATGGTGATCTACAACGGCCGCGTCGGCTGCATCCACAAGAACTACGTGAAGGTCGGCTGAACGGCGCTGCCGGGAACGGGCGACCAGGACAAGTGAGCATCAGGGGGAGTGGCAGCGCCACTCCCCTTTACCGGTTCGGATCGCGCGGTCGGATGAACGGGCGGTCCGGCGGACCAACCGCCCTTCCGGACGAAGGGGGCGGAACAATCGCTGCAGGAGGTCTTTTCCATGCAATTCCAATCCACCATGCTGGTCGTAGAGGACATCGACCGCTCCGTTGCGTTTTATGAGGCCGTGCTCGGGCTGCGCGTCGTCATGGATTTCGGCGCGAACAAGACCCTTACCGGCGGCATCGCCCTGCAAACGCTCGAGACCTGGCGGGCGTTTATCGGCACGGAAGCGGTCGCCTTTGGCGGCAACGATGCCGAGCTCTATTTTGAAGAGGACGATTTTGACGCCTTTTTGGACAGGCTCGGCGCGGAGGACGTCGCCCTTGTACACCCGGTCAAGGAGCACCCGTGGGGACAGCGCGCCGTGCGCTTCTACGATCCCGACGGGCATATCATCGAGGTCGGCGAAAACCTGCAAACGGTTTGCCGCCGCTTTCTGGGCAGCGGCATGACGCCGGAGCAGACCGCGCAGCGCATGGATGTGCCGCTGGAGTTTGTCAACGGCTGCATGTGACGGGAACAGTCATCGGATCAGAATCGGCGCGCTCAGGAGCGCCGGTGGGCACGGGAGCCGTCCCGTGCCCGTTTGTTTGCCCGCTGTCCGTGTATTCGGCGGGCGGCGGCAGGAAAAAGCGGCGGCGAGGGGGTTTTGCCAAGCCCCCGCCCGGGATCCAAACAAGCCCGGCCAGCCC
>JAQXRK010000264.1 GCA_029218485.1 bacterium
CGCACCAAAATCATCCTTTGGGGGAGGAATGTATTGATGGATCTTTGGCTGTTGGCTGCACCGCTCATGGCGGGCTGTGCGCTCCTGTTCGCGCTGTTCATCGCGCGCAGCATCCGCCGCCAGAAAACCGGAACCGACCGCATGCGCGAGATCGCCAAGGCGATCAGCGACGGTGCGCGCGCGTTCCTGCGCTCCCAGTACCGGATTCTGGGCATCTGCACGGCGATCGTGTTTCTCGGCATCGGGCTGGGCCTCTCCAGCTGGCTGACCGCGCTCTGCTTCCTCGTCGGCGCAGGGTTCTCCGTGCTCTCCGGGCTGTTCGGCATGCGCGTGGCCACGGAGGCCAACGTGCGCACCGCCAACGCCGCCATGGAGCACGGCATGCAGCCGGCGCTGCACACCGCCTTCTCCGGCGGCTCGGTCATGGGCCTGTGCGTCAACGGCCTCGGCCTGCTCGGGTGCAGCGTGATCTACATCCTCACGCGCGACACCCGCGTGCTGTTCGGCTTCAGCCTCGGCGCGTCGAGCGTGGCGCTGTTCGCGCGCGTCGGCGGCGGCATCTACACGAAGGCGGCGGATGTCGGCGCTGACCTCGTGGGCAAGTTCGAGAGCGGCATCCCGGAGGACGACCCGCGCAACCCGGCCACCATCGCGGACAACGTCGGCGACAACGTGGGCGATGTGGCCGGCATGGGCGCCGACCTGTTTGAATCGTATGTGAGCGCGCTGATCTCGTCGCTGACGCTCGGCATCGCCTCGCACGGCGCGAAGGGCGCGCTGTTCCCGCTCGTGCTGTCCGCGGTCGGCGTGCTCGGCTCGCTCGTGGGCGCGGTCATCGTGCGCCACACCGGCAAAATGGACCCGCACCGCGCGCTCAACCTCGGCTCCTATGCGGCCGACGCGCTCGTGCTCGTGGGCGCGTTCGCCGTCAGCTTTGCCGTGTTCGGCCGGTGCAACGAGGCCGTCGCCATCGCCATCGGGCTGCTGGCCGGCACGCTGATCGGCGTCATGACGGAGTACTTTACGTCCGAGCGGTTCAAGCCGGTGCGCCGCATCGCCTGCCAGTCGGAGACCGGCAGCGCGACGACGATCATCTCCGGCCTCGCCATCGGCATGAAATCCACACTGGTGCCGATCCTGCTCATCTGCCTCGCCATCGGCGGCGCGTTCATCTCGGCAGGCCTGTACGGCGTGGCGCTCGCGGCGGTCGGCATGCTCTCGACCACCGGCATCACCGTCGCCGTGGACGCCTACGGCCCCATCGCGGACAACGCCGGCGGCATCGCGGAGATGTCCGGGCTGGATCCTTCCGTCCGCGCGATCACCGACCGGCTCGATTCCGTGGGCAACACGACGGCCGCCATCGGCAAGGGCTTTGCGGTCGGCTCGGCGGCGCTGACCGCGCTCGCGCTGTTCATCTCCTATGCGCAGACGGTCGGCCTGTCCACGATCGATGTGCTCGAATCGGAGGTCATCATCGGCCTGTTCCTCGGCTCCATGCTCCCGTTCCTGTTCTCCGCGCTCACGATGGATTCCGTATCCCGCGCCGCGCAGAAGATGATCACGGAGGTGCGCCGCCAGTTCCGCACGTTCCCCGGCATCCTGCGGGGCGAGCAGAAGCCGGACTATACCGCCTGCGTTTCCATCTCGACCAACGCGGCGCTCCGGGAGATGATCATCCCCGGCGTGCTGGCCATCGCCAGCCCGCTGCTGGTGGGCATGCTGCTGGGCATTGAGGCGCTCGGCGGCCTGCTGGCCGGCGCGGTCGTCACCGGCGTGCTGCTGGCGATCTATATGAGCAATTCCGGCGGCGCGTGGGACAACGCGAAGAAGTACATCGAGAGCGGCCAGCACGGCGGCACAGGCAGCGAAGCGCACAAGGCCTCCATCGTCGGCGATACCGTGGGCGACCCGCTCAAGGATACGGCCGGCCCGTCGCTCAACATCCTCATCAAGCTCATGACGGTCGTCGCGCTCGTGTTCGGCCCGCTGATCGCGCGGTACGGCGCGCTGCTGCTGCGCTGACAG
>JAQXRK010000265.1 GCA_029218485.1 bacterium
GGGGATTTTCATCGCCGGAATTGCTGTTGTCGGAGCAGTATTGCCCTCAATTAAAGAATTGTATGGAGGTACAAAAAAGGATAAATAATACATCGGCTCCTCACAAAGCTCCTGTATCCCGTTTTCACAGGCAAAGCGGGTATACCTTCGAAAATGTGATTTTTGAGGGCACACAGCGGACGATTATCGCACCACAATCATTTATTGCGGCAGGAATGCACTCCTGCCGTTTTTTCATAAAGCAATCGTAAAATTGTATCAACGGCACTGTCCTTACGCAGTATAGGATACTTTTCAACCGCCACCTTTGATTTGCACCCATGGGTATCAATTTGCACCAACAACCGTGCATTTGCACCCATAGGCAAAAATTCTATCAATATATGATTTCTTTTCCAGAACAAGAAAAACGCCTGAATATGTGCGTTTTTCTTGCTTTTTCCCAAATTCATTGTGTTTTCATGGAGAGAACAAAGCATTATAACATTTGATATAAATGACGCTATTACACACGCTGTTACACACAGAATCGCTTGCAGCATCAGCATGAAATGAACATATACACGATGCCAGGGGACCGTACCCGAAACGATTGTACACAGCATCGGAACAGCGTGGGGGAGCCGGTTCGCAGCATCGCGGGAAAGTCCTCATCGAGCGATGCTTTCGTACACCCCGTCAACACCCTTCTCAAAAGAAGCGCCGCCCGTTTTTCGGGCGGCGCTGCCGTGTCTCAGACATCTTTCTTTGCTGCGGTGAGGGAGATCGCCACAAGAACGGTCTCCTGGGCGATTGTCAGGCCCGTATGCGTCAAACGGGACGGTTGATACCCATCGTCAACCCATTCCGTCCATGCACGATTAAACTCATCCAAATCGGAAGCGTTCCGCAGAACGATCTCCGCGCGCAGAACATGCCGTTTGTCGGAGCCGTATTGTTCGAGCAGCTCATCGAACCTGTGCAGCAATGCCTTTGCCTGCTCATACATTGGCACCGCTTGTTTCATCGCCGCAGCCGGCGCGTGGGCGTCAAAATACAGTACGTTGTTGAACTCTACAATTCTGCTCGCCCTGCCGTGGGGCTCATGATGAAGGACTTCCATTTCGCTTTTCTCCATTCCTGCTGTGTGCGGCTGCGGCCTTTCCCGTTTTCAGGTTCCTGTTGTTTGCTTTCCGTTACAAGAACCTCCGAAAGACGGGAGGAACAGGAGCCGCTTTCTGTTTGTCATGCATAACGCCATCGGTAGAATCCTCCGGCGCAATGCACCTCGTGAATCTTGCTGCCATGCGGCAACGCTTGCCGTGCGCTGCTGCAGATGCGGCCCGAATGCCGGATTTGACACTGCAATCCCGCATGTTCCGTGCCTGCCGATTCACAGCTTGCAATGCTTCGCTCCACTCATTCTGCAAGCAGGACCGCGCACAGAACGCGGTCCGCTATGGCAGCAGTTGTTTGAGGAGGGCAGGGAGGGGGCTCTGCAAGCGTTTCCCTGCCCCGGACATGCGTTACCGGCTCTGTCTGCGGATCACGCCGCCGGGCCGCTTTCCCGTGTGCTGGCCGTCCCGGATAACCAGCTGTCCGTTGACCATGACGTGCTGAATGCCGTCGGGATATACGCGCGGTTCAATGAAATTCTCATTGGTGCGCAGGTTTTCCATGTCGATCACAACCAGATCGGCGCGGTATCCCTTGCGGACCTGACCGCGGTCGCTCAGGCCGAGCACCTCGGCGGGCAGGCCGGTGATCTTGTGGATCGTGTCCTCGATGCGCGGCTGACCGAACTCCGTGATATACTTGACAAAGCCGCAGTATGTGTTCGGGTTCGGCTTTTTGTGCGGGAACTTGGGATCATACTTGATCGTGGAGACCAGATCAAATACGAAGGTATCGTTGCCCGCCATGGCGCGGGGATGGTTGAAATACGTCTGCACCGACGGCGGCGTCATCGAGTAGCTTGCCGCAAAGACCTTGACATAGGGATCCTCGACCATCAGATCGAATACCTGCTCGAGGCTGGAAACACCGCGCTCCTGCGCGATCTGGCGGAAGGTCTTGCCGATATAGTTCGGGTTCGTGCAGCCGATGACCGTCTGCGCTTCATCCCAATCGGGCTGGATCTTCGGATTCAGGCGGAAGTACTTGCCTGCCATGATATGGTCGGTCAGCTGTTGCCGATAATCCGGGTGCTTCAGGTTTTCAATGAACAGATCGATGCCGTTGGTATACATGTACCACGGGCGGAACAGCGCAACGAGGTCCGGCGCGATGATGGTGCCGCCGGTGATGTTCGGGATGACGTCGAACCAGGCGCGTGCGCCCCTTGCGATGTACTCATCCACCACCTGCAGCGTGCGCTCCGCAGCGGCTTTCTGCATATAGTCGTCGTTTGACGGAAAGATATCGAAGCCTGTCGAGATATGCGAGATCTCCACCTGGATATCGTTCGCAAGGCCGATGTCCATGACCTCGCGAATGCCGTCGATCTTCTTCTGCTTTTTGGGTGTGCCGGCACGCGCGCCGGTCTTTCTCCAATGCGAGAAGTAGATGCCGTCGTAGGGCTTCAGCTCTGCCGCCATTTCGATCAGTTCGGGCGTCTGTGCAAAGATGCCGGGCTTATAGTCCAGTCCCGTCGACAGGCCGAATGCGCCGGCTTCCATCGCTTCCCGGATGTGCCCCTTGATCGTATCCTTTTCCTTGTCGGTCAGGAGTTTTTGTTCATCCGGATCGGCACAGTTCAGGCGCAGGGTGTTGTAGCCCGCGAGTGTGATCATGTTGCCGGAAGTGCCGTGCGCATCCACACGGTCCAGCCACTCGGCAAAGGTCGTCCAGTCCGCATCATAGTGATGGTCGCGCTTGATCAGCGGGATCGTATCCTTCGTGAGCGTATAGTAGTCGCGGTCGTACATATCGGGGAACACCTTGTCCGACAGCTCGCAAAGGATGTCGAACATCGCCTGATTGCCCTCCCAATACTTGCCAATGGGCGCAGAGGCATGGCCGCACATGCAGCCGACAAAGGTGGTGATACCCTGCCGGAGCATGCTGTCCATCGTCGGAAAGGCAAGAATCGTGGCGTCCGCATGGGAATGCATATCGATAAAGCCCGGTGCGACCAGCTTGCCGGAAGCGTCGATGACCTCGGCAGCCTCCGCGCCGTCCAGCTTTCCGATCTCCATGATTCGCTCCGCCTTGATGCCGATATCCGCGGTATACATATCCGCGCCGGTTCCATCCACAATGGAAGCATTTTTGAGAATCAGATCGTACATTGCCTTTTCCTTTTCTCTTATTTGAGGTTCTTGTCCCAAACCTGCTCGAAGACGCGCATCAGGTTGCCGCCGAGCACCTTCTTGATCTCTTCCTCGGTGAAGTCGCGCTTCAGCATCGCCTCAACAAAGCTCTCCCACTTATCAAAGTAGTTGAAGCCCTGAACCTGCTTTTCTTCATCGCTGAACGCGCCAAACCAGCCGGGCAGCGTGCGGTCGAAGCCAACGCGCCCCATTCTCGAGCGCAGCGTGGGCCTTCTCCAACGGTCGGTTCCGACGCCGACTGCGTCGATGCCCGCGATATTGGCAATGTGAAGCATGTGATCGATAAACCGGTCCACGGTGGGCCAGCTGGACTGATCGTCATTCATCATGACGCTGTGCGGGCAGGCGCAGATAACGCCGCCGGTCTTGCCGCATGCTGCGATCTGTTCGTCGGTAATGTTGCGGCGGTGCTTGCAGAGCGCCTTTGCGGAGGAATGCGAGAAGATAACGGGATCGTTCGAGGTCTCCATCGCATCGAGGCTGGTCTGATAGCCCACATGGGACAGGTCGATCAGCATACCTACGCGGTTCATCTCGTAGATGCACTGCTGGCCAAAGCGGGTCAGGCCGGTGTCGTGGGGCTCATAGACGCCGGAGCCGAGGTTTCCCTGATGGTTGTAGGTCAGCTGAACGATCTTGAGGTTCAGCTTCTGCAGCGTGCTGACGAACCGGAGATCGTGTTCAAACACGTCTGCGCCCTGTGTGCTCATAATCACAGCCAGCTTGCCGGTCTTCTTGGCGTCAACGATGTCCTTGGAGTTCCGAACGATCACAACCTGATCGGGGAGCGTATCCTCGAGCAGATAGTAGTTATACATCGTCTTGCAGGCCGCGGTCAGGTTGGACGGATAGTTGTCATCCATCATGGTATCGCTGATCGCCGTGACGCCGCCGCGCTGCAGCAGGTCAACGATATTGATCTCGCCGTCCGCTTCAACGGGAACATCCTCAAACAGCCCGTGGAACAGACAATCGATGACGATGGAATCCTTCAAAATCTCATGTGCGGAATTGCTCATTTTTCCTCTCTCCCTTTTGGCAATTTTTATTGCTGTCGTTTTTTTATTATGCGTTATTGATCGCAATGCGCATGGAACCAGCCGGTGATCTCCTGCCAGCGGCGCGTCTTGTGGGACGGCTTTCCGGAGCGGCAGATCATGTGGCATTCATCCTTGAAAATGCACAGCCTCGCCTCGACGCCGTGGAACTTCAGCGCCGAGTACATCTGGATCGCTTCCGATGTCGGACAGCGATAATCGTTTTCGCTGGCCACGAACAGCGTCGGTGTCCGGGCCTTGTCCGCGTACTTCAGCGGCGAATGGGACCAGTAGCGGCCGAAATCCTCCCAGATATTCGTGCGGAATCCGAACATGGGGAAGGAGTAGCCCGTGTCGGATGTGCCGAACATGGAGATATAGCTTGCGATGGAGCACTGCGACGAAGCACACTTGAACCGGTCGGTATGGCCGATGACCCAGTTGGTCATATACCCGCCGTAGGAACCGCCCGTGACCGCGAGGTTCCCCGCATCGATCTGCGGGTAGCTGGCAAGCACCACATCGGTAAACTTCATGAGGTCATGGTAGTCGATCTCACCGTATCTGCCGATAATCTCGGCAAAGTCGTTGTCCCCGCCATCGCTGCCTCTGGGGTTGCAGAAGAATACAAAGAACCCTTCGTTTGCCCAGAGCTGCATCTCATGGTAATAAACGTTGCCGCCATAGGCGCACTTGTGCCCGCCGTGGATGCAGAGGATGCC
>JAQXRK010000266.1 GCA_029218485.1 bacterium
CATGCCTGCGGGCTGGACGCGATTGGCGCAGTGTACGGCTACGGCTCGGAGGCCGAGCTGGCCGCTGCCGGCGCAAAGTATCTGGCCGATACCCCGCTCGCCGTCTGCGATATCCTGCTGGGCGCGGATCGCGCGCCGGACCGCTGAGCAGAACCGTTCCGCAGGCAGCCGCCGCAGAAAGCCGCGGAGCGCGCGTTTGACTGCCGAACAACGGGAAAAGGCGCTGCTTGCGCGCCAAGCAATGGAAACGGTGCTTGCGTGCCAAACAACGGGAAAAGGCGCTTGCCCGCCAAACAATGAAATAAAGGCTTGCCCGCGGATCGGCCAAAGCCCATGCCGCTGCGGCGAAGCGGGGGACGGAACCCGTTCCCCCAAAGGCATGACCGAAGCGAATAAAAGGGGACGCTTGCTGTAACAGCAAGCGTCCCCTTTGCATTCTGAAACCGCTTCGGATGGTCCCACCGCCTCAGGAGGACGGTTCATCCTCCTGCTCCGGGTCCTGCAAAACCCGCCGGAGGGCAAACGCATCGACAATTTCATCCACAATCTGGCGTTCATGGATCGGGAGCGCCCGGTATTTTTGAACGAGCGCCAGATCTGTTTGGGACAGATCGTCCTCGAAACCGCCGAACATCTCCCCCTCGCCGGTGCGCAGCCAACCCTCATTGACCTGAAACGCGCGGGATACGGACGCAAAAAAACGGTCGCTGGGATTCGGCCGTTTGCCCGCAGTGATCAGAGAAATATAGGCCTGCGAAAAACCGATGCGGTCGGCAAACTCGCCCTTCTTCAAACCAAGCACAGCAATGAGTTCCGATAGCCGCTCGCTTAACACGCGCATCACCTCCGTTTCAATATAGCATTCGCTCTTCACCAAGTCAAGAAAAACGATACTGCGAAAAAGGGCGGTGCGGGGAGGCTTGCGCTTGACAGGCATAACTGAGAAATCTATAATGAAACCAAGTAATGGACGGGAGAGGACGGATATGACGATTGACCAGATCCGGCAGCTGACCCTGGAGCAAAAGCTGGCGCTGCTTACGCCAGAGGAAAAGATTTACTTGCTTGGGTATATCGACCGCATTCTCGCCGAGCGCGCGGCGGATGGCGGCGCGGAACGAACCGCGGAGAATGCGTGAATTTGAACGGAGAGGTTGCATAGTTGGCCGAACGATGTTATAATGCAACAATCAGAGCTTGTTCTGGCTGAAATGGGGGCTTACATGAAGAAGCAACATGCTCCTGGGGAAGATGCAAGCCGAAGGCGCGTGTTGAAACGCTTTTTACAGGTCACATTATTCTACGGGGCTTTTTTGTTTCTATTCTTTTTTACGGAGTACGCGGCGATGAACCGCGCTTCTGTGCTGCTTGTACCGCAGCAAGCCCGCCTGCTGCATACGCTCATTATGCTGAGCTCCGCAGCGGGCTATGCTGCTTTTGGCCTGTGCAGCCGGGGCTTAAGGGTATATCGCAGGCGCCGTCTGATGCTGATCGCCGTGACGCTGGTGTACATCGTTTCGGTGCAGTTTATGCTGGTGGCAAACGCGACGAGCCTGTGGGCGCTCACACTGATTGCAACGTGCAGCTGCAGCTATCTCGGCGGTGCGGCGCACTATTATGCCTCGTATGCGCTCTGCGGCACGACCTATTCCGGGCGGGCGGCAGGCGCGGCGCTGGCTCTCGCATCGATTGGCCAGAACATGCTGATGGGCGTGCACGACAATCACATTTTGTCCGCGGTGGCGCTCGGTCTGAGCGCGGTCGCGTTTGCGCTGTTGCTGCTCAATCCGACGCGCTATTGGCGGCTGGCGGATGTGGTCATGCCGCGCGCGGAGGTTGCGGTCTGGGCAAAGCGCAAGCAGCCGCCGATGTTCCCGGTGTGTGCGCTGTTCGCGCTGCTGGTTTTGACCTCGGCCATCAGCAGCAGTACGCTCAACGTGCTGTACACAGAGGGCACGCTGCAGATGACGATGCAGCCGCGCTTTGCTTTTGCCGCGGCGGCGCTGCTCACGGGCGTGCTGATCGATTGGAGGAACCAGTTCATTCTGCCCGTCTATCTGCTGACGATGGTGATGCTGTCGTTGATGGGCTATCTGTTCCTGGGCTGGCAGGCGGGACAGATGGTGTACGTGGCGCTCGTCAATATCTTCAGCGGGACATATGTGCTCTGCGGCACGGTCGCTTTTTTGGAGCTGGCGCCGGATACCCGCTGCCCGCATCAATGGGCCAGCATGGGGCGGCTGCTGCGCGCCTGTATTCTTGGCGTGACGGGACTGTTGCTGAACGAGCCGGTTGCGGCGATGGCCGAAGCGGATACGCTCCCTGCCTTGCAGCTGTTTGCGGCGCTCCCGGCGCTGGTAGCGCTGTGGGTGGCGGTCATGAAGCACAAGACGTTTTCGGAGAAAATTTGGCCGGCTATGGCCGCAGCGCGGCTACGGACCGCTGCGCCCGGGAGCGAGGGTGTGCCCGCCCCCTCTGTCGCTTCCGGTGGGCCTGCCGCGCCCGGCAGCGCGGATGCGGCCGCTCCTGCCCATGCGTCCGCTGATTCTGCCGCGCCCGAACATGGCGCCCCTGCCATAGCCTGCACGGAACCGGCCGTAGCCGGCGAACAGCAGCGTGTGGCTGCGCCTGAGCATCCCGCTGCGCCCGTCGACACGGCGGATGCGGCCCTGCCCGCGCAGACTACCGAACCCGAAGCCG
>JAQXRK010000267.1 GCA_029218485.1 bacterium
CCCTCCCGGATACAGCGGCGCAGCATATCCTGCATGCGCTTGAGCTCCACCGCATCGGGCTTTCGGTTTGCATAGCCCATGGCCCAGATGCGCAGCGAGCCATGCCCGACAAAGCAGCGCGTGGTGATGGGGTTGCCGAGCGACGCCGCCCAGTCAAAGAATGTGCCCGCGCTCTCACAGCTTGCCGGCAGGTCCTCCGGCATCTCCGGGTGCGGCGCAATACCGGACACGAAGCGCGAGAGCAGCGACGGATCCTTCGGGTCGCACGGGAACATGGAAACCCCGCACTGGCCTGCGACCTGCGTGGTGATGCCCTGCGTGATCTTGCTCGCCGTCGCGTAGGGCGATTGAAGGGTCAGGTCGCCGTGCGAATGCGCGTCGACCAGTCCCGGCACAGCGGTCAGTCCCGTTCCGTCCACGACCTGCGCTGCCATAGGCGCCTCCACGCCGCGAAAGATGCGCAGTTTGCCGTGTTCCATGCCGACGCTCCCCAAAAAGGCGGGCGTTCCGCTGCCATCCATAATCTTCACGTTGCGAATGAGAATTTCCATGTTTTTTATTATAGCACAATGTTGTATAATAAGCACGATACATGAACAGGAGTTTGAAGAAATGAAACGTAGCAGTGGTGTTTTGATGCATATCTCCTCTCTGCCCTCGCCCTACGGGATCGGGACGCTCGGCAAGGCCGCCTATGCCTTTGCCGATTTCCTGTCCGACGCCGGGCAGTCCTATTGGCAGATGCTGCCCCTCGGGCCGACCGGATACGGCGACTCGCCCTACCAATGCGCCTCCGCCTATGCCGGGAACCCCTATCTCATCGACCTCGACCTGCTGATTGAGGACGGCCTGCTGGATGCCGATGCGGTGCGCGCGCTCGACTGGGGAAGCGATGCGCAGCGCGTGGATTACGGCCGCATCTTTCAAAACCGGCGCGGCATTCTCTATCAGGCGTTTCTGCGCGGCCGGGAGCGCGACGCGGCGGCGGTGCGCGCCTTCCGCGAGGAGCAGGCCGGCTGGCTGGAGGGCTATGCGCTCTTCTGCGCCGTCAAGGAGCACTTCGGCCTGCGGCCGTTCAACGAGTGGGACGATGATATCCGCCTGCACACGGATGCCGGCATTGAGCGCTTCAGCCGCATGCTCTCGGAGCAGGTCGATTACCACGTGTATGTGCAGTACCTGTTCTTCAAGCAGTGGAACGCGCTGCGCGACTACCTGCGCGGGAAGGGCATCCGCGTGATCGGCGATCTGCCGATCTACGTCCCCTATGATTCCGCCGACGTCTGGGAGCATCCGTCGCTGTTCCAGCTCGACGGGGATCGCCGTCCCCGCTGCGTTGCGGGCGTACCGCCGGATTACTTCTGCACGGACGGACAGCTCTGGGGCAACCCGCTGTACGACTGGGACGCCATGGCCACGGACGGGTACCAATGGTGGGTTTCCCGGCTGCGCGCCGCCGGTACGCTGTTCGACGTGGTGCGGCTGGATCATTTCCGCGGGCTTGAGAGCTACTGGGAGGTTCCCTATGGCGAGACCACCGCGCGCAACGGGCAGTGGCGCACCGGCCCCGGCATGTCGCTCGTGCAGGCCATTCGGGACGCGCTGCCGCAGCTTGAGATCATTGCGGAAGATCTGGGCTTCCTTACGCCCGCGGTCAAGAAGCTGCTCTCCGATTCCGGCTTCCCCGGCATGCGCGTAATGGAGTTCGGCTTTGAGAGCGCCGATGCGCAGTCGCGCGATCTGCCGCACAACTACCCGGTGCACAGCATCGCCTATATCGGCACGCACGACAACATGACCGCCGTGCAGTGGCTGCAGGAGGCTTCGCCGGAGCAGGTGGGATTTGCCGTCGACTATCTGAACCTGACCGAACACGAGGGTCTGAACTTCGGCATGATCCGCGGTCTTCTCGGCTCGCCCGCCGTGCTCGCCGTCATCCAGATGCAGGATTATCTCGCGCTCGGCGGCGAGGCGCGCATGAACACGCCGTCCACGCTCGGCAGCAACTGGCAATGGCGCATGACGAAGGAGCAGTTCGCCTCCCTTGACCGGGACCGCATCCGCTACTATACGACGATTTACGGCCGCATGCGCCAGGCCTGACCGGACCGGCTTTCGGCGCGGCGGAGCGGAGCGCACGCACGGAGGTAAAACCGGGTCTGAGCGCGCAAAAAGCGGCAGCCGCTGCCCCACCGAGCGCCGCCGGACAAGCATCCGCGCGGCGCGCTTTCAAAAGCGGTCGATTTGCGCACAATATGCTTAGTCCCGGCAGATAGAACCGTATCGTGAAGAAGGGAGCGTTTCATTTGGATTATCTGAAACTATCGAACGAGCTGTACGAGGAGACGAAGGCCAATCGCAGATACCTGCACCAAAACCCGGAGGTGGGCATGGAGCTCCCGAACACCTCCGCGTTCATCCTGGAGAAGCTCACGGAGATGGGCTATGCCCCGAAGCGCTGCGGCGGCGACGGCATCGTGGCCGTTGTGGGCAAACCGGGCGGAAAGACGATCCTGCTGCGCAGCGATATGGACGCCCTCCCCATGCGGGAGGAGAGCGGCCTGCCCTTTGCCAGCACCTGCGATGCGGCCCACACCTGCGGGCACGACTGCAACGCCGCCCAGCTTTTGACAGCGGCCAAGCTGCTCAAGAAGAACGAGGCCGCCCTCGCGGGCACGGTCAAGCTGATGTTCCAGCCCGCGGAGGAGGTCTTCCTTGGTGCGAAGGCCATGATTGCGGACGGCGTGCTCGAGGATCCGAAGCCCGATGCGGCGCTCAGCTTCCACGTCACTTCCGGGCAAATACCGCCCACGATGTTCCTGTACAACGCCACCGGAACGATGATGAACTCCGTCGACGGATTCCGGATCGTTGTGCGCGGCAAGGGCGCGCACGGCGCATACCCGGAGCAGAGCATCGACCCGATCAACATCGCCGCGCATATCTACCTGGCTTTGCAATCGATCATTGCCAGGGAAATCCCGTCAACGCAGGCCAGCGTGATGACGGTCGGCATCTTCAAGGCCGGCGACGCCTACAACATCATTCCGGAGACGGCCGAATTGCAGGGCTCCATCCGCACCGAGTCGCCGGAGCAGCGGGAGCTGCTGGTCCGGCGGATGCAGCAGGTGGCCTCATCTGTGGCCGCAACCTTCAACGGTACCGCAAGGGTGGAGATGATCGCCGAGGTGCCGCCGCTGATCTGCGATTCCGTTGTAACAAAGGAATTTGTCGAATACATGGAGGAGCTGGATGTGCCCGGTCAGGCTGGCATTGCCGACCTGAAGGCCACGGCCTCCGACGACTTTGCCTGTGTGCTGGAACGGATTCCGGGCGCATATATCTACCTGTCCGCCGGTTTTCCGGACCGGCCGGCCACGCAGCAGCACAGCCCGGATGTTCTGTTCAACGAAGAGGTGTTCCGGTTCGGCCCGGCCTATCTGGCGCACTGCGCCACCCGCTGGCTCGAGGAGGCGGCAAAGAAGCAGGAATGAACCGGGCGTGAACAGCCGCACAGCGGCACAAATGCGCAGCAAAACGAACGGCCAGCGGAAGCCTGCGCTTTCACCGGCCGTTATTCTATTCCGTTTTGCGCTCTCCCCCGCCCATGTTCCAATCCGTTGCGCCGCGTTGCTTGCCGCAGCCGCAGGTCTTACGGTATCATGGGTACAGCCAAAGGCGGAAAGGAGCGATTTTGCACATGCTGCATGAAAACCTGAAAGCGCTGCGCAAGGCGGCCGGGATCTCGCAGGAGGAGCTTGCCATCCGGCTGCACGTGGTGCGCCAAACGATCTCCAAATGGGAGAAGGGGCTTTCCGTACCGGACGCACAGATGCTGATCCGCATTGCGGAAGTATTCGATGTGCCCGTGAGCGAACTGCTCGGCGCGGGGTTTGAAGGCAGAGCGGAACAGTCCCCGGTGGCGGAGCAGCTATCCCGGATCAACGAACAGCTCGCCATCAGGAACCGGCGCGCGCGCCGCATCTGGAAGGTGGTCGCAGGCGTTGTGATCGCAATCATCGTGGTGAACGTTCTGCTCATGGTTCTGAGCATCGCAGCGTACTCGGTATATAGCGATGCGCCCGCAATCACCGAAACGGAAACCATAGCGGATCAGCCATAGCGCCGCTTTGCAGATCGTCAGTTCTTCGCTCGTCAGTACTTCTTTCGTCAGTACTTCTTTCGCGGCGCGTCCCGCCGCGCGGCGGCGCGCGAGGCGGAATCGATGAAGCGGCTGCGAAGCAGCAGCACGGCCGCCCACAGCGCCAGCGCGCCGACAAACCACCAGATTGGCCAGTCGCGCCAGAAATGCAGCACAAGAAGCAGCACCACGGCGATCAGCCCGACCGGATGGAACAGCATGTCGAGAAGCAGGCTCAGCAGCAGGCTGCAAAGCCATCGTAAAAAGCGCATACGACGATTCCCCCCTGTCGATCAAACGGCCGGCGCACAGCGCCGGCCGTTCCATCTTCTCCATTCATTCTGCCGTGAACCGCTGCGCAGCTTGCGCACCGGAAGAGCGGCGATGCATCCGATCATCCGCCAAGGCCGCGGCTCCGCGCCCCACCCGAAGCGGGGACAGCGCAGCCCTCTGACGGGTCCGGCGCTTCCGGCTGCCGGCGGCAGGGATCAGAACAGCTTGGCCGGGTGCGGCTCTTCAACGGGCTGAATGTTCCACGTCTCCTCCGCGTACTGACGGATCGTCCGGTCGGAGGAGAACTTGCCGGCCGACGCCACATTGATCAGGCACTTGCGGCCGAAGGCAAGCGTATCGCGCGTATCATAGATCGCCTGCAGCTTGCGCTCGATATAGGGCAGCATCTCCAGCAGCACAAAGTAGTTGTCCGGCCTGTGCCAGCTCGCCCCGTACAGGAGCGAACGGTGCAGGTCCGCAAACGCGCCGGTGCCGTCGTCGGACACGGTGCCATCGATGAGCGTGTCCACCACGCGGCGGATCCGCGGCTCAAACTCATACAGCGTTTTCGGGTCGTAGCTGCTGCGGCGGGCGTTGAGCTCCTCCACGCGATAGCCGAACACATAGTTGTTCTCCTCGCCGGCCTGCTGCACGATCTCGATGTTTGCCCCGTCGTAGGTGCCGAGCGTCACGGCGCCGTTGAGCATCAGCTTCATGTTGCCCGTGCCGGAAGCCTCCGTTCCCGCGGGCGAAATCTGCTCGGAGATATCCGCCGCGGGCATGATGTGCTCGGCGTAGGAGCAGTTGTAGTTCTGCACGAACACCACGCGCATGCAGTCGTGCACCGCGGGATCGTTGTTGATGAGTTTGGCAATCTCATTGATGTACTTGATGACGGCCTTGGCGCGGATATAGCCGGGCGCGGCCTTCGCGCCGAAGATGAACGCCGTGGGCGGGAAGTCCTGAATGCGGCCGTCGCGGATTCCGAAATAGATATCCAGAATCGCGAAGGCGTTGAGCAGCTGGCGCTTGTATTCGTGCATGCGCTTGACCTGCACATCGAACACGAAATGCGGCGGCAGATATACGCCCTCCTGGCGCTCGATCACCTTGGAGAGCTGCTCTTTCTTCTGCCGCTTGATGGCGCAGAACGCGCGCACATCCTCGTCGGACAGGTGATCGCGCAGACCCTGCAGGCGATCCAGATCGGTCATGCACCCCTCGCCGACGCGCTCGTCGATAAACCGGGTCAGCTCCGGGTTGCAAAGGCCGAGCCAGCGGCGCTGCGTAATGCCGTTGGTCTTGTTGTGGAAGCGCTCCGGATAGAGCCGGTACCAATCCTTGAGCACATCGTTCTTCAGAATCTCCGTGTGGATGGCGGCGACGCCGTTGACGAACTTGGAGCAGTATACCGCAAGGTTGGCCATATGGATGAGCTTGCCCTGAATGATCGCCATGTGGCTGCACTCCATGCCGCGCGCCATCAGCTCCCCGCACAGCTTGGTGTTGATGCGGTAGATGATGTCGAAGATCTTCGGCAGGATGGAGCGGAACAGATCCACATCCCACTTTTCGAGCGCTTCGGCCATGATGGTGTGGTTGGTATAGTTGAAGGTCTGCTGCGCAATGGAGAACGCCTGCTCAAAGTCCAGCCCCTCGCGCATCAGCAGGCGGATCAGCTCCGGGATGCTGACGGTCGGATGCGTATCGTTGAGCTGGATCGTCACATGCTTGGCAAAGTCGGCAATCGGGTGGCCCTCGCGCTTATAGCGGAACAGGATGTCCTGCAGCGACGCGGAGGACAGGAAATACTGCTGCTTGAGGCGCAGGATCTTGCCCGCCGGCGTAGAATCGTTCGGGTAGAGCACGCGCGTAATGTCCTCGACCGTGTTCTTCTCCATGACGGCCTTGGCATACTCCTGATCGTTGAAAAGCTGAAAATCGAATTCCTGTATGGGCGCGCTCTCCCACAGCCGGAGCGTGCCGATGTTGTTCGTGCCGTACCCGATGATCGGCATATCGTAGGGGATGGCGCGCACAGTCTGATCCGCGAAGGTCACGGTAACCTCGTGCGTGTCGCGGCGGCGGCCCCAGGGATCACCCAGGCGCTGCCAGTCGTCCGCGCTCTCGTGCTGGAACCCGTTCTCAAAGCTCTGCTTGAACAGGCCATATTTATAGCGCAGGCCATATCCGTCGAGCGGCAGGTTCATCGTCGCGGCGGAATCGAGAAAGCACGCCGCAAGACGGCCGAGGCCGCCGTTGCCGAGCGCCGCATCCTCGATATCCTCAAACATGCCGAAATCCAGACCGCGCTCTTGAAACGCTGCGCGCACATCCTCCAGAATGCCCAGAGAGAACAGGTTGTTATAGACCATGCGCCCCATCAGATATTCGGCGCTGAAATAATAGGCCTCCCGGGTGCGCTCATGCGCATGGCGGCTCTCATACCAATTCTCGGCTATCGCATCCATCACAACGCGGCCAAGCGCCTCATGCAGCTGACCGACCGTCGCGTCGGCGAGCGAAACCTGATGATCGCGCTTGAGCACCAGTTCGATGAGATCCATAATGCGGTCGATTTTCATGTGTTCCTCCATTCTTTTTCAGGAAACGCATCGGCCGGCGGCTGTTCGATGCAGCGAACCAGGGTCGTTTGTATCGACACCGCCTCGACGCCAGAATTACTTAGTGTATAGTATAGCACGTTTTGTCGTACCGTGCAAAACCCTGTGCAATATTTGCGGGATTTGCGCAAAAAACAGCCGGTGCAAAGCACCGGCTCAGGCGTTGGAATATTGAATCCCCGGTTCAGGAGATCGGTCTGCGTCCGCAGACGAAGTTGCGCTTGCTCCAGGAGCCGCGGCACGAGCGCTTGACCACCTTGCCCTCGGAGGAGGACGCATCGATCATTGTGCCGCTGCCGATATAGATGCCGACGTGGCTGACCCGGTCGCTGCTGTCGGACTTGAAGAAGATGAGGTCGCCCTTCTTCAGATCGTCCATATCGGTGATCTTCTTCCAGGAGGAATTCGTCGAATACCCGGCGGCGTTCGTGCGGCGCGTATAGACATCCGCCTGCTTCAGGCAATACCACACGAGGCCCGAACAGTCGAAGGAGTCCGGCCCGCGGTCGCCGAGCACATACGGCTTGCCAAGCTGTTTCTCCGCCGCTTGGATCAGCGTATTGATGCGGCCCGAAACGCTCTTCTTGGCCGCCTCTTCCTCAGCCTTCTTCTTCTCCGCGGCAATCTCCTTCTCGCGCTCGGCGGACGGGCGCGCATCCGCGTCGTTGATGGCCTCGATCGTCTTCTCGCCGGCCTTTCCGTCCTGCGTCAGGTGATTGCGCTTCTGGAAGGCCTGCACGGCGGCAATGGTATCCGTGCCGTAATAGCCGGTGATCTGGCTGCTTCTCAGATAGCCGAGATCATACAGCATCTCCTGAAACGCCTTGATGTCCTTTCCCTCCGCGCCCTCGTACATGACATAGGGCTTGGCATCCTTGGACATGAGCAGATCGTATGTCTGGTTGCCGACGATGCCGTCCTGCTGCAGATCATGCTGGCGCTGGAAGAGCTGCACGGCGAACTTGGTGGCCGGTCCAAAATAGTCGGTTGGCTCATCGGCCGCCATATACCCAAGCTCCATCAGCCGCTCCTGCAGCGCGATGATCTCCTCACCCTCGTCGTACTTTTCAAACTGGATGATCGGCGTCGGCTCGGGCGTCGGCTCCGGAACGGGCGTCGGCGTATCGGCGGGCGCTGCAGTGGCCGGATCGGTCAGGCCGGCCGGATCGGCCGCATCCTCCCCCGTGCGCACGGCTTCGGGCAGGTTGAATGTCGTCTGCGGCGCCGTGATGGGGATATCCCCCTGCTGCGCCGCCTGCGCCTTCCGCGCGTTCGGCACGGTAATGAGGAGCACCACCGCTACGATCAGGAACAGGAGCACGCAGCCGCAGAAGATACAGGTCGCCCTGCCAAGATGATAGCAGGTGCGCAAAAAGCGCCGGAGCGCCTGCGAACAGGCGGTGCGGATGTTCGTTCCCAGCCGGTAGCAGCCGCGCAAAAACCGTTTCAGCAGGCGATGGGATCGCTGCCGCGGCTGCCGATGGTGCATGCTCGTCATACTCGTTCTATCCTGCCATTCAATTCCGAATTTGGTACGGTATCAATGTACCGTCCCCCGCGAAATTTGACAAGGGCAATCGCCAAAATGTCATACAAAGTTTATTTTTGCAGTAGCCCGCAGAGTTCTCCTTTGCAGGATAAACGGCCCGGCCGATTGTGATCGGCCGGGCCGCTGCTTTGCTTTGGTTTCATTCCGCCTGCTGCGCGTCCAGAATCTCCCGCTGCACGCGCTTTGGCAGCTTTTCCAACACAAGTCGGTAGGACATTTCGCACATACCCTCGAGCACCTCTTTGGGCACCGTGCCGTCGAGGTACACCGAGTTCCAGTTGCGCTTATCGGAATAGAACCCCGGTACCACATCCGCATACTGCTGCCTGAACAGCTCGGCCAGCGCCGGCTCGCATTTGAGAATGACCATCTCGCGGCCCGCATGCGCGCCGTGCTCCTCTCCGGGGCAGCACACCGCGGCGAACTGCTTGCCGCCGACCAGATAGCGCATCCAGCCCCACTCGGCCTTGTACACCTTCTGCGCCCCCGGCTTTTGCAGCAGGCAGGCGTCCAACCACGGATAACGGTTCATCGCACACCTCTCAGCGCGCGGCCGCCATGCGGTAGATCTCGAGCATGTCGATCTCGTAGAGCACCTTTGCGGAGCCCTTCTTGCCGCCGCTGGCCACGCTGCACTGGCGCGCCATGGTCACGAGCTGCTCCTCCGTCGGGTGCACCCCCAGCTCGGCAAAGCTCGTGGGCATGCCGATGGCGCGATAGAACGCCTCCATCGCCTCGATGCCGCGGAGCGCAACCGCCTCCGGATCGCCCTCGTCCGCGACACCCATCACGTTCACCGCAAACGCGTGGAAGCGCGGCAGGCACTCGCGGTACACATATCTGGCCCAGCTTCCCCACAGCGCTGCAAGCCCCGCGCCGTGCGCAACGTCAAACATG
Source organism: bacterium (assembly GCA_029218485.1). Lineage (GTDB taxonomy): Bacteria > Bacillota > Clostridia > Christensenellales > CAG-138 > Aphodomorpha. The sequence continues at coordinate 9,485 of JAQXRK010000267.1, forward strand.
CCGCCGACCTCGTGCTCCATCAGATGGGTTGCAAAATCGTTGTCCTTACAGCCGCAGCCGGTCAGGCCGTTGTGCGAAAGGCTGCTCGCCCACATCACCTCGGCGCGCGCGTCATAGTTCGTCGGATCGTCCCTGAGGATCAGCGCGTTCTTCATCACGGTGCGCAGCAGGCCCTCCGCAATGCGATCCGTCAGCTCCATGCAGCCGCCGGAAACGAAGTACCGCTCCATCGTGTGCATCATGATGTCCGTACAGCCGCAGGCGGTCTGATAGGCCGGCAGTGTCGTTGTCAGCTCGGGGTTCATGATCGCCAGCACCGGCCGGCATACATCGTTGTTATAGCCGCGCTTGAGCCAGTTCTCCTCGTTGGTGATGACGGAGGAGTTGCTCATCTCGCTTCCGGCGGCCGCAATGGTCAGCACCGCGCCGACGGGCAGGCAGGCCGCCGCCTGCCGCGTATGGTCGTAAAAGTCCCAAACATCGCCCTCGTTGGTCACGCCGTAGCCGATGGCCTTTGCCGAATCGATGACGCTGCCGCCGCCCACCGCAAGGATGAAATCGACCTGCTCGGCTTTGGCCAGCTCAATGCCGCGGTATACGAGCGAGAGCCGCGGATTCGGCACCACGCCGCCCAGCTCCACATAGGGTACCTCCGCAGCGTCCAGCGAGGCCTTCACGCGCGCGAGCAGGCCGGATCGCACCACGCTGCCGCCGCCGTAATGGATCAGGACCTTTTTACAGCCGCGCGCCTTCAGCAGCGCGCCGGTTTTGTTCTCCGCCCCGCGGCCGAACACGACCTTGGTCGGCGTATAATACGTAAAATCAAACATAAGCGCTCCTTTCCTGTGACAAAACGAACGCCCGCACCACGGTTTTGTGCGGGCGTTCTGCTGTTTTACTCAGCCCTCAGTGCTTCGATGACGCCAACGGCGGTCTCGGCCACATGCTCCGCCGTAAAGCCAAACTCCTTGAACAGCGTTGCCTGCGGGCCGGAAGCGCCGAACGTATCGCGGCCGATCACCGCGCCGTCCAGACCGACATACTTGTGCCAGCCGAACGTTGCGCCCGCCTCGATGGCCACGCGCGCACGGATCGATTTGGGCAGCACGCTCTCGCGGTACGCCTCATCCTGCGCGTCGAACAGCTCCAGCGACGGCATGGACACGATGCGCGCCGTGTAGCCGCGCACGGAGAGCATATCCGCCGCCTTGAACGCAAGCTCCACCTCCGAGCCGCTGGCCATCAGGATGACGTCCGGGCCGCCCTTGGGCTCGCGGAGGATATAGCCGCCGCGCAGCGCGCCCGCGCCGGTCTTTTCATACAGCGGCAGATTCTGGCGGGTCAGGGCCAGCACCGTCGGCCCCTTGGCCTGCAGCGCCGCAACATAGCCGGCTGCGACCTCCTTGGCGTCGGCCGGGCGGAACACGATCGTGTTCGGCGTGGCGCGCAGGGCCGCGAGCTGCTCGATGGGCTGGTGGGTCGGGCCGTCCTCGCCGACGCCGATGCTGTCGTGCGT
>JAQXRK010000268.1 GCA_029218485.1 bacterium
CCGGCATGGGCCGGCGCTTTTTCCGTAAAGCCCGGTGCGCGCTTCGCTTCTCCCGCGCAAAAAAACAGCCGTTGACAAGCAAAACAAAATAGGATATACTGTTTTGCAATCGAATAAAGTTCGCAAAGGCAATGAAGGAAAGAGTAAGCGTTCCGCTTCGTTTCAGAGAGTCCCGGTTTGGTGCAATGGGATACGCAGGCAACGCCGAACATGGTTCCGGAGCCGCGCACCGACCGCCGTCCTCTGGCCGGCATAGGCTGCGACGGGCGCGCCCGTGACAGCGCGAGAGTATCGCTTTGATCGGCCGTACTCCATGAGGCATCCGCCGCGAGGCGTGTGCAAAGCAAGGTGGCACCACGAACAGCAAGCTGTATCGTCCTTGATGAAATTTCGTTGCAGAGGTTTCATCGAGGGCTTTTTATTTATCGTTGGGGGAGGATTGCATGGAACAGAATGCGATCATTGAAATTCAAAATCTGAGCAAGGTCTTCGGCACGGGCGACACCGCCGTCACGGCGCTGTCGGATATCAACCTGTCGGTCGAAAAGGGCGAGATCTTCGGCATCATCGGCCTGTCCGGCGCGGGCAAGAGCACGCTCGTGCGCTGCGTCAACCTGCTCGAACGGCCCACCGCCGGCAGCGTGATCGTCGACGGCGCCGACATGACGCGGCTGAGCGAGGCGGAGCTCAGGCGCGCCCGCCGCTCCATCGGCATGATCTTTCAGGGCTTCAACCTGCTCATGCAGCGCACGGCGGAGGAGAACATCTGCTTCCCGCTGCTGCTTGCCGGCACGCCGCGCCGCGAGGCGAAGGCGCGCGCGCGGGAGCTGCTCGAGATCGTCGGCCTGGCCGACCGCGCGGGCGCCTATCCGGCGCAGCTCTCCGGCGGGCAGAAGCAGCGCATCGCCATTGCGCGCGCGCTTGCAACCAATCCGAAGGTGCTCCTGTGCGACGAGGCGACCAGTGCGCTCGACCCGACGACCACGCAGTCCATCCTCTCGCTCATCAAGAACCTGAACCGGACGCTCGGCGTGACGGTGCTGGTCATCACGCATGAGATGCGCGTGGTCGAGCAGATCTGCAACCGCGTGGCCATCATCAGCGACAGCCGCATCTCGGAGATCGGCGCCGTGGACGAGGTGTTCCGCCACCCGAAGACCGACGCGGCCAAGCGCCTGCTCTTCCCGCAGGGCGAGCACCCGGCCTCCTTCCGCATCGGCGGCCCGCTCTACCGCATCGTGTTCGACGGCAACCGCGCCGACAAGCCGGTCGTGGCGGACATGATCCTGCGCTGCGGCGCGCCGGTCAACATCGCCTTTGCGGACACCAAGGTCATCGACGGCCGCGTGTACGGGCAGATGCTGCTGCAGTTCCCGGAGGATGAGACCGTCGTCCAGCACATGCTCGCCTATCTCGACAGCGAGCAGATCGGCTATGAGGAGGAGCGCTGAGCCATGTTTACGACCGAAATGTTCATCCTGATGGGCGAAAGCCTGCTGGAAACGCTGTATATGACGCTGGTGGCCGCGGCCGTTTCGTATGTGCTGGGCCTGCCGCTCGGGCTGATCCTCGTTGTCACCGACGCGGACGGCATCCGCCCGAACGCTCCCGTCAACCGCATCCTCGGCACGATCATCAACGCGCTGCGCTCGGTGCCGTTCCTGATCCTGCTGTTCACGGTCATTCCGGTGACGCGGTTTATCACCGGCACCACCATCGGACCGACGGCCACGATCGTGCCGCTCACCATCGCGGCTGCGCCGTTCATCGCGCGCATGGTGGAAAGCTCTGTCAAGGAGGTGGACCGGGGCGTGATCGAAGCGTCCCTCTCTATGGGCGCGTCCGTACTGCAGATCGTTTGGCACGTGATGCTGCCCGAGGCGCTGCCGTCGCTCATCAACGGCGCGGCCATCGCCACCACAACGCTGCTCGGCTACTCGGCCATGGCCGGTATCTGCGGCGGCGGCGGGCTCGGTGCCATCGCCATCAACTATGGGTATTACCGTGGCGAGACGGATGTGATGCTCGTCATGGTCGTGATACTGGTTCTGGTCGTGCAGCTGCTGCAGCTCATCGGCGAGCGCATTGCACGAAAGACCGACAAGCGCATCCGCTGACAGCGGCGTGCGCGCCAACACCATCAACCGATTGAAACAATGGATAAGGAGGAAACCATTATGAAAAAACTGATTGCCATCGTTCTCTGCATCGCCCTTGCGCTGGCCTTTACCGGCTGCGGCAAGAAGTCCGAAACGCTCAAGGTCGGCGCGAGCGTCACGCCGCACGCCCAGATCCTCTCCATCGCCAAGGACATCCTGGCCGAGGAGGGCATCGAGCTCGAGATCGTCGAGTTCTCGGACTATGTGATCCCGAACACCAGCCTCGAGAGCGGCGATCTGGATGCCAACTACTTCCAGCACAAGCCGTACATGGATGACTTCAACGCCGGTCACGGCACGCATCTCGTCTCCGTCGCGGCCATCCACTACGAGCCGTTCGGCATCTATGCCGGCAAGACCGCGTCCATCGCCGATCTGGCTGACGGCGCAACCATCTCCGTTCCGAACGACGGCTCCAACGAGGCGCGCGCGCTGAAACTGCTCGAGGCGCAGGGCCTGATCACGCTGAAGGCGGATGCCGGCTTCACCGCAACGGTGCAGGACATCGCGGAAAACCCGAAGAACCTGAACATCGTGGAGATGGAGGCCGCTCAGCTCACCATCTCGCTGCAGGACGTTGACCTCGCGGTCATCAACGGCAACTACGCGCTGCAGGCCGGCCTCAACGCCGCCACCGACGCGCTCGTGACCGAGGACCCGAATTCCGATGCCGCGCAGACCTATGCCAACATCCTTGCCGTCAAGGAGGGCAGCGAGAACGACGAACGCATCCAGAAGCTGATCGCCGCGCTGCAGAGCGACGCCGTGCGCGAGTACATCAACAACACCTACAGCGGCGCCGTTGTGCCGATCTTCTAAACCGATCCGGTTCCGGCAAAGCGCGGGGCGGGGATGGATACCATCCCCGCCCCGTTTTTATATCTTCCGGCCCGTGGGCGCGCTGACAGCTGCGCAGCGTATTTCACCGTGCATTTCTCACGCGGACAGGCCTCTGCACCCTGCATCCCGCTGTTCCCTGCATCCCACCGTTCTTTGCAAAGACCCGTACTTCACCGGGCTTCGGCGCTCCAATGGCCGCCCGGGCTTCATCCAAAACATCCCTTTTTCCCTGCAGCATCATACCCCGCTGTTGCTGCTCCGCCCCATCTGCCCGGCCAGCGCGATGAGGCGCTTGTTCGTGTTGTCGCCCGGATGGCGCGCGCAGTGCAAAAACAGCTCCCGCTTGATCCGGCCGACGCGCTCTCCGGGGTCGATCCTCGCCGCGCGCATGATCTCCCCGCCGCTGATCTTCAGCTCCGCCTCCGAAAACGGCGTG
>JAQXRK010000269.1 GCA_029218485.1 bacterium
AGATCGCGAAAATAGACGGAAAGATCGAGCGTTTCCTGCGGCAGCGTCTCCCGGATGCGGATGAACAGCATGCTTAAGGCGTACAACAAAAACGTGCCCGCATCGATGAGCAGCGCGACCGGAGAGCCGACCAGCGCGATCAGGCCGCCCGCGCATGCCATGCCGACCAGCTCCGCGGCGCGGTTCGCGCCGCCGCGGAGCGCAGCGCCGAGCGTGTACAGCTCCTTGGGCAGGATCAGCTTGGAGAACGCGCTGCCCGCGGGCGTCTCCACCGCCTCGACGGTGGAGTTGAACAGCACCATACCGATCAGCAGCCCCACGGACAGCGCGTTGGCAAGGTACAGCAGCGCACCCGCGCACACGCACAGGCCGCGCGCCGCGTTGCAGATGGCGATGACGCGCGCCTTCGGCAGCCGTTCGCACAGCGGCCCGGCGAGCGGCTGCAGCAGGATGGTCGGCAGGAAGTTGACGGTGAATACGATCGCGATGAGCGCGGCGTCGCCGGTGATCTGGTAGACGAGCCAGGAGAACGCAATGGCATCGAGCGAATCGCCAAAGCGGCTGATCGTGCCGGCGATGAGCGTGATCATGAAATTGCGCTGCCGCAGCAGCGGTCTGTACTGCGAACGCTTTGACATATATCAAATAAATCCTTTCATTATCATGATACGAATTGTAGTAAATGATTCGATGCGCGTCAATAGCAATTTTGATAAATATCAAATAAAATACGCTCTGCCGCATGAGCAGAGCGTGAAACAGCGGATAGCCGGTTACTGACCGACCGATTTCCAGAAATAGGAGCGGAACAGCGTTTGCAGCCGCTTGGCGAGCGCGAGATCCCTGCCGCACACCGGCTTGCCGTCGATCTCCACGACGCGCACGCCATGCACGCTGGTGCTGGTGATGAGCAGCTCGTCGGCCTCCATCGCTTCGTCCAGCGTGAACGCCTCCTCCACAACGGGGATGCCGTTCTCGCGCGCGAGCTTGAGGAAATGGTTGCGCGTGACGCCGGGGATGATCTTGCCGTCCGCGGGCGCGGTGCGGACCACGCCGTCCTTGAGCATGAGCAGGTTTGCGGCCGTGCACTCGGTCACCACGCCGTTGCGGTGCAGAATGGCGTCCTGACAGCCGGCGTCGAGCGCGGCCTGCGAGGCAAGTACGCCCGGGATCAGGTTCAGCGACTTGATCCAGCAGTTGTCCCAGCGCTGGTCGGGCAGGGTGATCACCTTGCGCGGCACATCGATATCGACCAATTCATAGTGGTAAGCAAAGACCATCAGGTTCGGCGTTGCGCCGGGTGCGAACGCATGCACGCGCCGCGCCGTGCCGCGCGTGACCTGAAAATAGAGCTGTATGGCGTCGGCGTCCACGCGGCGGGCACACTCCATCAGAATGTCGTACAGCTCCTGCCGCGGCATGGTGAACGGAATGCGGAGCGCGCGCAGGCTGTCGTACAGCCGGTCGAAATGCTCGTCAATTGCAAACGGAACGTGCTTCTCCACGCGAATGGCTTCGTAAGCGCCGTCTCCGAAATACATGCCGCGATCGCATGCGGGCACCATGAGCTCGTCGATGGGCGCAAACACGCCGTTGTAATAGCCAATATTATCCATCCGGGTTTTCCTTTCAAATTGACTTCTCAGCGCCGATATTGTAGTATATACCTCGAACGATGAGCGCAGCATGACAATATAGCGAACGCTATCCATATCATACACGCTTCGTTGGAGGGATGCAACCTTATGAAGAGGATTTTTGTATTGATCGCGGCAATCTGCCTGCTGCTGACGGCGCTGCTCCCCGCTGCGCTCGCCGATGGGGAGATCGCGCTGAAGACGGATACCGTGACCGCGGAAGCGGGCGGACAGGCAACGGTTGCCATTGCGGTTTCCAACGCGGCGGGCATGGACTCGCTGCAGCTGCGGGTGAATTACGACTCCGAAGCGCTGCGGCTGATCGCAGAGCCGGAGCCGGGCGAGCCGCTGGAAGGCGGCATCGCCGTGAGCAACATCGACGAGGCGGGCGTGATCGTGTTCGCGTTTGCGTCGGCGACCGGCGTCCAGCAGGACGGGACGCTGCTCACGCTGGAGTTTGAGGTCCTGCAGGAGACCGGCAGCGCCATCGTGATCACGGATGTGCTGGCCACAACGGTGGATGGCGCGCTCGTGCAGAACAAGGCGTATGTGACGGTTGAAAATGGCGGGGTGGCCGTTGGCGAGGCGGGAGAGGTGCCGGAGCCGGTCGTAACGCCCTGGCCGGTGGAAACGCCCACGCCTACGCCGTCGCCCACGCCGGAACCGACCCCCACGCCCGTACCCACCCCGGTTTCCACGCCGGAACCCGTGCAGCCCTTGCCGGAAGCCGAAGGCGGGCCAAGCGGGTGGATTCTGCTGCTCGGCGGCGTACTGCTGCTGGGCTGGATCACACTGCTGGTGCTGCTCGCTGTGCGGCGCAGCAGGGAGAGAAAGAGAAAAGGAGATGCATGCAAATGAAGCATAAAGGGATTGCACTGATCGCGATGCTCCTCATGATTTGCCTGCTGGCTGCCTGCGGCGCGCCGGCACAGCCGGAAGCGGCGGAGACGCCGCAGCCGGCGGTCATCGACCTGACCGTGGAGGAACCGCAAGCGGAGGAAACGCCGGCGCCCGCCCCGGAGCAGACCGCCGCGCCGACCCCCGAGCCGACGCCGGAGCCGACCCCCGAGGTCGCCCTGTCCAACACGAGCGGAAAGCCGGTGGACGCAAGCGTGCCATACCGGCCGGTCATCGTGTCGATCGAGAATGCGGCGGCCGCCCGCCCGCAGACGGGCCTTATGAACGCGGATATCGTCTATGAATTCCTTGTGGAGTCCCATATCACGCGCTTTCAGGCCCTGTTTTCGGATGATGTGCCGAGCTATGTCGGCCCGGTCCGTTCTGCGCGCTACTATTTCATCGATTTGCAGCAGGAGTGGAACGGCATGTACGCCCACATCGGCTACACGCGGCTGTCCGGAAAATATTCCCGCGGGTGGGACAACTGCGCCATCCATATCAGCGGCGGCGAACACTTCTGGCGGATTCAGCAGGATGGCGTTGCGAGCGAGCACACGATGTATCTGCACCTGCAGGACCTCGTGAACGCGGAGTACGGCGACCATCGGCCAAACCGCGACGAGCGCTTTCTCTTTGAAGCGGGCGTCGCCTACGACGGCGCGCAGCAGGTGAACCGCGTGGATGTGCCGTTTACCACAAAGACGGACATTTACTATACCTATGATGCGGCGACCGGCCGTATGCTCCGCTTCCAGGACGGGAAGGCGTTCATGGTGCGCACGCCGAACGACGCGGGCTCTTACAGCAGCGAGCAGGTTGCGGTGAACAACCTGATCATCCAGCACTGCACCTACGGCATGGTGCCGGCCTCTGCGCAGCCCGGGGAGAACAAGGGCCGCCGCTCGGTCGAGCTGACGGGCACGGGCGCTTGCGAATACATCATCAACGGACAGCTCATGACCGGCACGTGGGAGCGCGCAACGCTGAATGATTTTACGCGCTATTACCT
>JAQXRK010000270.1 GCA_029218485.1 bacterium
CGCGCATACAGCGCGCGGCACCGGCTGAGCGACGCTTTGGAGAACACGCAGATATAACAGGACGTTTGGTATTCCTCCTGCCGCACGCCATAGAGCTCCATGCCGGCAACCTCTGCCGGTGAAAGGCAGGAAAACAGCAGATTCCAGGCATCCGCCGGTGAAAACGCTTCCGCATCCTGCAGCGAAAAGCGCAATCCCAATGAAAATCGTTTGAACAACACGGTGGTTTGACCTCCTCCCCAACGGGGTCGCTATTCTTCCTCCTGCTCCAACAGCAGCCGCAAGGCATCGTCCGCCTGCTGCCAATCCGCATAGAGCTGCTCGAGCGCTGTTTCTGCCTCAGCCGCTTCCTCCGCAATACGCATGGCGGCCGCATAGTCCGTTGCAATCTCCGGCGATGACAGCCGGGCATGATACTCCGAGAGCAGCGCCTCCTGCGCGGCTACGCGCTCCTCCGCGCGCTTGAGCACCCCGCGCGACCGCTGGATGGCGCTGCGCAGCTCCCGCTTGCGCTGATAAGCGTTCGGCTGCTTTGCCGCTTCGGTCTCCGCTTCTCCCTGCGCCGCTGCTCCGGCCTCTTGCAGCGATGCGCTGTAGGCCGACCAGTCGCCGGAAAAGCCGGTCAGGCCGTCCGGCGTGAGCACGAGAATCCGATCCGCAATGCGGTTCACAAAGTAGCGATCGTGCGTTACGATCAGCATCGTTCCGTCGTATGCGGAAAGTGCGCGCTCCAGCGCCTCGCGGGACGGGATATCCAGGTGGTTCGTCGGCTCGTCGAGCAGAAGCAGGTTGCAGCCGGAGAGCATCAGCTTGAGCAGCTGGATGCGCGCCAGCTCGCCGCCGGAAAGATCGCCGATCCGTTTGAACACATCGTCGCCCCGAAACAAAAACTGGCCGAGCGCCGAGCGAAGCTGCTGCTGGTCCAGCCGGGGGAACAGCATGGATGCCTGCTCCAACACGGTGTAATCCGGCTGTAATCCGCGCATGGACTGCTCGTAGTACCCGATCTGCACGTTTGCGCCGATCTGAAAGCTGCCCGCATCCGGCTCCTCGCCACCGGTCAGAATGCGCAGCAGCGTCGTCTTGCCGCATCCATTTGCGCCGAGCAGGCAGACATGCTCCCCGCGCAGCAGATGGATATCGGCGTCTTGAAAAAGCGTTCGCTGCCCAAAGGATTTTTTCAGCGCACGCACCAGAAGCACATCGTTTCCGGCCGGCTCCACGGCATGAAAGGAAAACCGGATGGATGCCGGGTCGGCGGCGGGCTTCACCATCTCCTTGCGGATGCGCTCGAGCTGCTTCTCCTTTGATGCGATGGTCACATAGTTGCGCGCCTGATTCCACCGCCGCTGCTGCTCGATGATGCCCTGAATCCTGCGCACCTCCCGCAGCTGGTTATAGTATTTTCGTTCCGCCGCCTCGCGCGCGTCCAGCTTGAGCTCAAGATGCCGCGAATAGTTTCCCCGCGAGGTCAGGATGGAGCCATGCTCCATCTCAATCGTTCGCGTGGTGACCCGATCCAAAAAATACCTGTCGTGCGAGACGACCAGAAACGCGCCCCGGTACGAGAGCAAATACTCCTCCAGCCACTCGATTGCCGCAATATCCAGATGGTTTGTCGGCTCGTCGAGCAAAAGCAGGTTCGATTCGGACAGCAGCACGCGCGCCAGCAGCGCCTTGCGCAGCTCGCCTCCGCTGAGCACATCGGCCGGTTGGTTGAGCGCCTGCTCCGAAAAGCCAAGCCCGAGCAGAACAGCCCGCGTCCTGCTCCGATAGGTGAGCCCGCCCCGCTGCTGATACTCCTCCTGTATGCGGCACTGCCGCCGGATCAGCGCGTCGTCCGGATGAAGCTCCAGCTGCTCGGATATCCCCGCCAGCTGCTTCTCCATCTCCATCAGGGGCAAAAACTCCTGAAGCGTCTCCTCCATCAGCGTACGCCCCTGCCCATCCGGCTGGCGCTGCATGAGCCAGGTCATCCGGCATTCGGAAGCGCGATGCACCTGCCCCTCGTCCGCCGGTTCATCGCCCATGAGAATGCGCAAAAGCGTGGACTTTCCGCAGCCATTCACGCCGACGAGCCCGATATGGTCGCCCGGGGCAATTTCAAAGGAAACATCGGAGAACAGCGTTCTCTCCCCGAAGTGCTTTGCAATCTGTTGTACCTGTAACAATGCCATGTATTTCTATCTCCGTGGCTATCATTCTATCACGACCATGTACAAATTGCAAAACAATCGGCTTTCCGCAACCTTTCCGGTTCCGGGAATTCGCAGAATGTTCAAACTCAATACGCCAATTCTCGTGTATACTGTTACCAGAAGTTGCGAAACGGTTACTGCAATCAGGAGGTGAAAAGATGCCATCCAAGAAGAAGAAACAGCTCCAAACCGAGCATGCCTCTTCCCGACAGATTTCTCCTGTCACTCTGTTTTCCAAACGGGCGCGCACGTGGATCGTCGCCGTCTGTTCGGTCGCGCTCATCTGCTTTGTACTGCTGCCGCTCTGCCTGGACCGGCTGAGCTCCGCCAATACGCAGGCCGCTGCCGCCATTGAACCGCTCAGCGCATCCGGGGAGGAGCGCGCAGCCGAACCACAGTCCACTGAGGCTGCCTCCATGCCCGAGTCCACCCCCCTGCCGGAAGCGGACGGCGCAGCAACGCCAGAGGTGCATATTTCCCAATACTCCACGCTCAAGGTAGACGACACATATCCTGCGGTCATTCAGCTGCATTCGCGGCTGGTCTCGCTGGGCTACCTCGAATCGGACGAACCGAGCGAGTGGTATAATGATGCGA
>JAQXRK010000271.1 GCA_029218485.1 bacterium
TTTCTCGGCCAGATGGAAAAGCCGGACCTCGACAGCATCGACGGCTTGTCCCCCGCCATCAGCATCGACCAGAAGAGCACGAGCCACAACCCGCGCTCGACCGTCGGCACGGTCACGGAGATCCACGACTACCTGCGCCTGCTGTACGCGCGCTGCGGCGTGCCGCACTGCCCCAAGTGCGGCCGCGAGATCGCCAGACAGACGATCGATCAGGTCGTCGACCAGGTGCTTGCGCTGCCGGAGCAGACGCGCGTGCAGATCATCGCGCCGTGTGTGCGCGGCAGGAAGGGCGAGCACGCCAAGCTCCTTGACGAGCTGCGCCGCGAGGGCTATGTGCGCGTGCGCGTGGACGGCACGGTGTACGACCTCTCCGAGGTGCCGCCGCTCGACAAGAAGTTCAAGCACACCGTCGAGGCGGTCATCGACCGGCTTGTGATCAAACCGGGCATCGAGGGCCGGCTCACCGACTCGCTGGAAACGGCGTTCCGCCTCGGCAAAAACCTCGCGATCGTGCAGGTCATCGGCGGCGAGGAGCTGACGTTTTCGCAGAACTACGCCTGTCCGGACTGCGGCATCAGCATCGAGGAGCTGTCGCCGCGCCTGTTCTCGTTCAACGCGCCGTACGGGGCATGCCCGACCTGCTCCGGTCTCGGCACGCTGCTCAAGATCGACCCGGCGCTCGTCGTGCCGGATCCGAAGCTCCCGCTCAGCAAGGGCGCGATCAACGTCATGGGCTGGAACAGCGGCAGCCACGGCACGATCGCATCCATGTATTTTCAGGCGCTCTGCGAACGCTACGGCGCTTCGATGGATACGCCGTTCGAGGAGCTGCCGCAGGCGCTCAAGCAGGCAATCCTCTACGGAACGGGCGAGGAAAAGCTGCACGTCGCGTACCAGAAGGAGTTCGGCGCGGGCACGTTCGACACGCCGTTTGAGGGCATCATCCCGAACATGGAGCGCCGCTATAAGGAAACGCAGTCCGACTACAGCAAGCAGGAGCTGGAGGCGTTCATGAACGAAACCCCCTGCCCCGCCTGCCGCGGAAAGCGCCTCAAAAAGGAGGTGCTGGCCGTAACCGTCGGCGGCAAGAACATCGCAGAGCTGTCCGACATGCCGGTGCGCGACGCGCGCGCATTCCTGCAGGGGCTCACGCTCTCGCCCACGCACCGCATGATCGCGGAACAGATCCTGAAGGAGATCGACGCGCGGCTCGGCTTCCTCGTGAACGTCGGTCTCGACTACCTGACGCTCTCGCGCGCCGCTTCGACGCTCTCGGGCGGCGAGGCGCAGCGCATCCGGCTCGCCACGCAGATCGGCAGCGGGCTCATGGGCGTGCTGTACATTCTCGACGAGCCGAGCATCGGCCTGCACCAGCGCGACAATGCGCGGCTTCTCTCCACGCTCAAGCAGATGCGCAACCTCGGCAACACGCTCATCGTCGTCGAGCACGACGAGGACACCATCCGCGAGGCGGACTACGTTGTCGATATCGGCCCCGGCGCCGGCTCGCACGGCGGCTATGTCGTTGCGCAGGGCACACCGGAGCAGATCGCCGCCAATCCCGACTCCATCACAGGCCAGTACCTCTCCGGCGTCAAGCGCATCGAGGTGCCGGCAGCGCGGCGCGCGGGCAACGGCAAATCGCTCACGGTGCGCGGTGCGCGGGCCAACAACCTCAAGAACATCGACGTCACGATCCCGCTCGGCATGTTCGTGTGCGTGACGGGCGTATCCGGCAGCGGCAAATCGAGCCTGGTCAACGAGCTGGTCAAAAAGACGCTGCTGCGCGACCTCAACCGCGCGCGCACACGCCCCGGCGACTGCGACGGCATCGACGGCGTCGAAGCGCTCGACAAGATCATCGATATCGACCAGAGCCCCATCGGCCGCACCCCGCGCAGCAATCCAGCAACATACACCGGCCTGTTCGACCTCATCCGCGAGGTGTTCGCCGCCACGCCGGACGCCAAGATGCGCGGCTATGGCAACGGCCGCTTCTCGTTCAACGTCAAGGGCGGGCGCTGTGAGGCCTGCCGCGGCGACGGCATCCTGAAGATCGAGATGCACTTCCTGCCGGATATCTATGTGCCGTGCGAGGTCTGCGGCGGCAAGCGCTACAACCGCGAAACGCTCGAGGTGCGCTACAAGGGCAAGACGATCCATGACGTGCTCGAGATGACGGTCGAGGAGGCGCTCGCGTTCTTCGCGCCGCTGCCGCGCCTCAAGCGCAAGCTGCAGACGCTCTACGATGTCGGTCTCGGCTACGTCAAGCTCGGCCAGCCGTCCACCCAGCTCTCGGGCGGCGAGGCGCAGCGCGTGAAGCTGGCCACGGAGCTGTCGCGGCGCGACACCGGCAAGACGCTCTATGTGCTCGACGAGCCGACGACCGGCCTGCACGTGGACGACGTCAAGCGTCTGCTCGAAATCCTGCAGCGCCTGTGCGAAAACGGCAGCAGCGTGCTGGTCATCGAGCACAATCTCGATGTGATCAAGTGCGCCGATTATGTGATCGACCTCGGCCCGGAGGGCGGCGATCAGGGCGGCACGATCGTGGCCGCCGGCACGCCGGAGGAGGTCGCCCGGTGCGAGGCGAGCTACACCGGCCAGTTCCTGCAAAAGGTGCTGGGCTGACCCCCACCGTTTCGGCAGGGTGCAGGCCTTCTCAAGGAGCGGCTGCGGGATGGAAGAAAAGCGCCCGCAAATTTGTTGAAAAAAATGCTTGCACTGCCGGTTTGAACGCAGTATAGTTATAAGGGCACCCTTTGTGACAGAAATTGCGAACGCCTCCCATCGGGAGGCGTTCGTTTATTTTGGAAAAAACTCGAAAGCGGAAAGAAATGAGGAACAAGTACATGCAAACCAAACTCGTTTTTGTGACCGGCGGCGTCGTCTCCTCCCTCGGCAAGGGCATTACGGCGGCCAGCCTCGGCCGGCTGCTCAAGGCGCGCGGCTACTCGGTCAGCATCATGAAGCTCGACCCGTACCTCAACGTCGATCCCGGCACCATGAACCCGTACCAGCACGGCGAGGTGTTCGTGACCGACGACGGTGCGGAGACCGATCTCGACGTCGGGCACTATGAGCGCTTTATCGACGAAAACCTCACGCGCATGAACAACACCACGAGCGGGCAGGTCTTTCTGAGCGTGATCGAGCGC
>JAQXRK010000272.1 GCA_029218485.1 bacterium
CCGGTATCCACCCTTGAGGCTTCGCCCGGTTCCACTACCGGCAGCGCCGCCGGGACATGCCCGGTATCTGTTGGCGGCAACGCCCACCGGGGCGCGAAGCCGCTGACCGAACGAGTCCGCGCGGGTGCGGAGCGCATCAACCCCGCGCATCCGCTGACCATTAGCGCCGTCGGGACATGCCCGGTATCTGTTGGCGGCAACGCCGCCGGGACACCGCCCGATTTTCACTACCGGCAACGCCGCCGGGACTGCGCCCAATATCCACCATCGGCAACGCCTACCCGGGCGCAAAGCCGGCGTCCGAACGAGCCCGCGTGGGAGCGGAGCGCATCAAAGCCGCGGATCAACTGGCCGGTATCCACCCTTGAGGCTTCGCCCGGTTCCACTACCGGCAGCGCCGCCGGGACATGCCCGGTATCTGTTGGCGGCAACGCCCACCGGGGCGCGAAGCCGCTGACCGAACGATTCCGCGCGGGTGCGGAGCGCATCAACCCCGCGCATCCGCTGACCGTTAGCGCCGCCGGGACTGCGCCCGATATCGGTTGGTAGCAATGCCCACCGGGGCGCGAAGCTGTTGGCCGAACGATTCCGCGCGGGCGCGGAACGCGACAAACCCGCGTATCGCTGACCGGCAGCGCCGCCGGGACGCGCCCGATATCCATCACCGGCAACGCCGCCGGGATACCGCCTGATATCCACCGCCGGGCCACCGTCCGATATCTGTTGGTGGCAGCGCCGCCGGGACAATCCCCGACTCCCACCACCGTTAGCGCCGCCGGGACACCCCGATATCTGTTGGCGGCAACCCCCGCCGGGCTGCGCCGGCCGATGGCGCGAACCCCGGCGAAAGAAATGGAGGAAGTGCCTTGCAAGCCGTTTCCGTTGACCGGCGAGACCGGCTGCTCGATCTCGCGTCCGATCTCGTTCTGTTCCTTTGCCTGTTCACCAATGTTGCGCTGCAGCATACCGTCTGGTCGTCGGCCGGGCTGCTGCTGCTGTTCGGCGCGGCGTTTGTGCGGTTCTGCGTTCGCCCGCGCATCTATGGCTCGGTCTGGTATCTCGGCTACGGGCTGCTGATCGTCTGGGGTCTCATTGGCGCGCTGGCCGGCTGGGCGCTCGACCGGGCGACCGCGCTCTCGATGTGCAAAACGCTGTTGATCGATCTGGCGTTCGTGTTCTCGGTTCACCAGCTCATCGTGCAGCGGCGGGATATCGAGCGGAGCCTGCTCGTCTTTTGGGCCGTCTGCCTCGCGCTCTCCGCGTATGTGCTGTTTTGCGAGCGCGCCGCGCTGTTTGACAACCGGCTCGGCCTGAACGCGGGCGTGAACCCGAACGATCTGGCGATGGTGCTCTCCATCGGCTATGCCATCGCCGTTCACCGGCTCTCCGTGCGCCGCCGCTGGTATGAGGCGCTGCCCATCCTGCTGTTTGCCGGGCTGATCCTTCTCACCGGCTCCCGCAAGGGATATCTGCTGCTCGTGGGTCTGCCCGCCGCCTATCTGCTCTGGCGCGACCGGGCGCACCTCAGGCGCAACCTCCTCATCCTGCTTGGCTGTGCCGCCGTGCTGCTGGCCGCGGTCTTCCTGATCCCGCCGCTCTACGAGCTGCTCGGCAGCCGGCTCGCGCACATGGTGCAGGCCCTGTTCACGGCCGATGCGAGCGCGGACGGCTCGATCACCGAGCGCCTCCAGTTCATCCGGGTCGGCTTCGATGGCTTTTGCAGCGGCCGCTCACCGGCTGGGGGCTGGACTGCTTCCGCTTCAACGGCATCAAACGCGAAACGTACTCCCACTGCAACTATATTGAATTGCTGTATGGCGGCGGCCTGCCTGCGCTGCTGTTCTACTATGCGCCGCTGCTCGCCGTGCTCGTGCGCGCCATCCGCCGCACGGGCAGAAACGCCGCCGTGCAGCTGGTGAGCGTGCTCACGGCCGGATACCTCGCGATGGAAATGTTCATCGTCACCTATTATGAGCGGCCGCAGCTCATGCTCATCGCGCTGCTGCTGGGCGTGTGCCGTCTGGCGCTGTGCCGCGGGGAGGAGGATGGGAAAGCGCCGCTCAAATACCTGAAAAACCCGTTCCGCCTGTTCCTGCTGCCGGCCATGCGCGGCTGGTTCGATCGCATGCCGGACAAGCCGTACCTCTGCTGCCTGTACCGCGCGGTGTTCGGCAAGAAGCTCGATTTGCTCTGCCCGCGCGGGTTCAATGAAAAGCTGAACTGGATGAAGCTGTACGACCGCGATGAGCGGTATGTGCGCCTTGCGGACAAGTACGCCATGCGCGCCGTCGTGCAGGAGCGCGTGGGCGAGGGCCATCTCGTGCCGCTGCTCGGCGTGTGGAGCGACGCGGACGCCATCGATTTTTCCGCG
>JAQXRK010000273.1 GCA_029218485.1 bacterium
TATTGACAAGGTGTATATTCTGTATATACTGTATATATATCGTCTGTTGCCCGGGGCAAAGGAGAAACCCATGACCATTTTGATTGACAACCGCAGCGGCGTGCCGATTTACAACCAGATCTGCCAGCAGATCCGGAGCGCCATTCTCGGCGGAGAGCTGGAGGCGGATGCGCCGCTGCCGTCCATCCGCAATCTGGCGAAGGATCTGCGCATCAGCGTCATCACAACCAAGCGCGCCTACGAGGAGCTGGAGCGCGAGGGGCTGATCTACACCGTCGCGGGCGTGGGCTGCTTCGTGGCCCGGCAGAACGCGGCGCTGCTGCACGAGCAGACGCTCCGGCAGATTGAATCGCACCTGCGGGAAGCGGTGCGGCTCGCCGCCGGCGCAGGCGTATCACGCGGGGAGCTGGACGAGATACTGGATATTTTTACGGAGGATACGATATGAACGTGAACGCTCTGGAGATTCGGGGGTTGACGAAGGCGTTTCCCGGCTTTACGCTCGGGCCGCTCGACCTGACGCTGCCGGCCGGCTGCATCCTCGGTCTGATCGGCGAGAACGGCGCGGGCAAGAGCACGACCATGCGGCTCATCCTCGGCATGTTCGCAGCCGACGGCGGTGAGGCGAGCGTGTTCGGCAGGCGCGTGACCGGCACGGGCGCCGCGAAGGACGACTGGAAGGCGGAGGTCGGGGTCGTGCTCGACGAGCCGGGTCTGCCCGGCTGTATGACGGCGGCGCAGATGGGCGGCATGTTTCGGTGCATGTACCCGGCCTGGGACGGCGCGGCGTACGAAGCGCACCTCCGGCGGCTGGGCGTGCCGCCGGACAAACCGTTTTCGGCGCTCTCGCGCGGCACGCGCATGAAGCTCTGCTTTGCCGCGGCGCTCTCGCACGGCGCGCGGCTGCTGCTGCTCGACGAGGCGACCAGCGGGCTCGATCCGCTGGTGCGCGATGAAATCCTCACGATCCTCATGGAGTTTACGCGCGACGACGGGCACGCGGTGCTGCTCAGCTCGCACATCGTGAGCGATCTGGAAAAGGCGTGCGACTATATCGCGCTGCTGCACGGCGGAAAGCTCCTGCTGTGCGACGAGAAGGACCGGATGCTCGAGCGGTTCGGCGTGCTGCGCGGCAGCGCCGCATCGCTCAGCGCCGTTGCGCCCTCCGCCATCCGCGGCAGGCGCGACACGGGCTACGGCACGGAGCTGCTCGTGGAGCGCGCGCTGCTGCCGGCCGGGCTGGACGCGGCGCCGGTGAACATGGAGGATCTGTTCCTGTATCTTGCAAGGGAGGCGAGCTGAATATGCGTGGTCTGCTGCTCAAGGACTGGTATCAGGCAAGGAAATACTGCCGGAGCCTGCTGCTGATTGCGGTGGTGTTTTCCGCGGTTTCGGTGTTCCCGAACAACACGATGATGGCGGTCTATCCGCTGATGCTGGGCGCGCTGCTGCCGGTCACGCTGCACGCCTACGACGAGCGCAGCGGCTTTTTGCGCTATGCGTGCGCCATGCCGACGTCCCGGCGCGATGTGGTCGCCGTCCGGTATGTGGAGCTGCTTGTCGCGCTGGCCCTCGGGTTTGCCATGCTCGGCGCCGCGCGCACCGTCGGGGCGCTCTGCGGCTTAAGGAGTGCCGTCAGTGCGGACGCGCTGATCGTCATGGCGCTGTTCTCGGCCGATATCGCCGCCATCCTGCTGCCGCTCATGTTCCGCTTCGGCACGGAGCGCGCGCGGATGATGATCTTCATAACCGTCGGCTTGCTTGCGGCGCTGCTGCTGCTGACCGGCAACGGGCTCTCCGATGCACTGGGGAGCATGCAGGCGCTCGCCCGCTGTGCCGTGCTCGCGGCCGCCCTCGCGGTGCTGCCGCTCTCCTTCCTGCTCTCGCTGCGCATCTACCGGCGCAAGGCGCTGTAAGCATCGCCCCCGCAGGAACCATCCGACACCAAAGACAAAGCCGCCCGATCGGGCGGCTTTGATTTTGTACTTCGGTCACTACTGCCGAATGCAGAATCGGCTGCTTTTTCCTGCGGTTCCCGTCCGCGGCGGTCTGGCGCCTGCACGGTGAGGCCCCCGGCTTTGCGCGCCGCCCGCTGCCCCTGCTCAGAAGGAGTGGCGGGAGCGGACCTGGATCATCTCGGCGGCGATACTCACGGCGATCTCCTCCGGCGTTTCGGCGCCGATCTCCAGCCCAATGGGCGAGTGCATGCGATCCACATCGGCCTCTGTCAGCCCCGCGTCGAGCAGCCGGGCGCGCGTTGCGGCAACCTTGTGCCGGCTGCCGATACACCCGACATATGCCGTCGGCACGCGCAGCGCCTGTTCGAGCACCTCGTAATCGGCCTGATGTCCCGGCGTCATGATGACCACATAGTCCTCCGGTTCCAGCCGGACGTGCTCGCCGATGTTGCGATAGTCTCCGAGGATCACGCGCTCCGCCGCCGGAAACGCCTCCGGCACGGCGAACGCGGGCCGGTTCTCAAACACGGTCACGCGGAAGCCCACGCCGGCGAGCACCGGCACGAGCGCCTTGCCCACGTGCCCGCCACCGAACACATAGACCCGGCCCGTGCGCACGAGCGGCTCCACATAATAGGCGGGATCGCCCTTCTGCAGCACGGCGCGGTTCTTCAGCAGCGGCAGGAGTTCCTCCTTCGTGAGGCAGTCGGTATGGGTGAGCCCGTTCGTCTCATCGTACACGCCCATGCTGACGAGCGTGCTGCCCGAGAGCTGGAGCACGAGCCACGCATTCGTGCGCCCGCTTTGCAGCAGGCTGAGGATATCGCGTATCAGCGCGCGCGCCTCCCTATCGTCCGGGTCGAAGTATTGCAGGTAGGCCGTCACGTTGCCGCCGCAAATCATGCCGATATCGGCCACGTCGTTCGGCCGCAGGATGAATCCCTGCACGGCGCTGGTGCGGTCCCGGAGCGCCTGCTGCGCAAGGCGCGCCGCATGCAGCTCCACAGCGCCGCCGCCAACGGTGCCCAGCGAGGACCCGTCCGCGAGCACGAGCATCTTGGCGCCCGCGCCGCGCGGCGTCGAACCCGAGCTGGCCAGAATGCTGCATAGCACAGCGCCGCGCCCGGCCTCCAGTTCCCGCAGCAGCGTTTCAAACAGACGAGTCATCGCTTCATCCTCCTATTCCTTATCCGCGCCGGTCGATCGACTCGGCGACGAACGCATGGTACTGATCCTCTGTGATATCACAATGATAGAACAAGCGGAAGTAATTTGCAACCTCTGTGTACAGGTCGTAACCGGCCGTTTCCGGATAGAGCAGCTCGGCCATCCACATCATACCGAGATAGCGTTGTACGGACGGCGGGAAACCCATCCAGTTGTACGGGCCGAACGGCACCTCATAATACCGGCCGTCCCGTATCGCGTTCACGCTCTGCCACGTCGGGTCCTCGCCCACGGTCGCATAGATGCTCCCCGGCGCGAACAGGATTACATCGGGATTCCAGGCAAGGATCTGCTCCATATCCACCTCATTGCCGCTGCCCTTGGAGGACGGCGAATCGACCACGGCGAGGTTGTCCGAGAGCAGGTCGATGATCTCCGCGTGGTAGGAGCCCTGTGCGATGACGTTGATGCCGCGGTCGCCCAGGCAGTACAGCAGGCGCACCTTTTCCACGGAGCCGGCGATCTCGTTCGTTCTTGCAAACACGCTGTCGCAGTAATCGGCAAGCGCAGCAGCCTCATCGGGCATGTTCAGCAGTTCGCCGAGCTTGCGGTAGGCGTCGCCCGTGGTCGCGGTCAGCGCGGTCACATGCACAAACGGGATGCCCGTCTGCTCCTGCAGGGCGTCGAGGTCCTCCACGATGGTGTCCTTCGGTTCGCCGACGTCGATGACGACCTGCGCGCCGCTCGCGAGCAGCGACTCCAGGTTCATCTCGCCCTTGCCGCC
>JAQXRK010000274.1 GCA_029218485.1 bacterium
CGGCCGCCGCTTCATCTGTTTTAGGGCGCCTTTGGCAGCGCAGCGCTCATGCATACCGCTGCCGGGTGCTGTGCGCAGCATTGCGCTTGCGGCGCTTTGGCTTTGTCGCAAAATAAACGATCAACAGCACCGCGCACAGCGCCAATCCGGCTGCACCGACCAGGATGAACGCATTGCCGCAGGCCCGCTGCAGCGCATTGACAAACTGCGCCGTGTCCGCGTCCAATGCGGATCTGAGCGCCGCGTCGAATCCCGCACCGCAGAGCAGGATGACGCAGCCGGCCAATGCTGCGGTAACGCTCCACCAGACCCATCCGGTGCGACCCACGCGCCGCCGCTTTCCGAGCAGCAGTACGAGCAGGCAGCCGAACAGCAGTATGGCGACGGCGAGAAGGATGCGCGCCATGGGGCTGAACAGCATCTCGAGCACCGTCAGCGCCGCAGCGGGTATTTGCAGCGCCACCGCGAGGGATGTGCGGCTGGAGAGCATTCCGTTGAGCTGCGCTGCCAGTTGTTCGCACAGCAGCGCCGACAGCGCGCCGGCCTCTTCCTCGCTGGCCTGCAGCGCCGGCGCCAGAACGCCGGTCATCAGCTTCGTCAGTTCGCCGGAATCCACCGTCGGCATCTCCCCGCCGCGAACGAGCGCATTGATCGTGTCCGATGTGAGCTTGCCGGCATAGGCGTCCAGCGGGGCGGCGTCTGCACCGGAAGCATCCAGACCCATCTGGCCGAGCGTATCCTCCACGATGCTGCGCATCAATCCCGCACCGGAAATGGCTTCGGTAAGCGCTTTGGGCGCAATCAGGCGGTCGGCAACAAACAGCGCGAGCAGACCGGTTTGCAAAACGAACAGAATGACAGCGAGCAGGATCGCCGCAAGGGTTCTCATGACTTTCATCCAATCAACTCCTCGTATCATGAAGTTGGCGGTTTTCCGTGCGGGGTACCGCCCAGACCCCGGCTGCTCCGCCAGCCCTGAGACATCCGGAACCGGCGGATACAGAAGCACGCCTCAGGCGCAGCGGGCTGCACCAGCATTGATACCGCACAGTTTATCGAACTTCTTTGTTGCTGTCAACCGAGGCGGTTTCCGCAGCATCAAATGCCCGTCGGCCTTGCCGTGCAGGCGCGCAAGCAGAAAGGGCTTGCTATTTTGGGAAAATCCCCATAAACTGATAGGCAAAGGGAAAAGGAGACGGCGCATGTTTTTGAAGACCAAGCTGCTTCGGGCGCAGATGTTTCTGCTGCGGCCAATCGCCACGCAGACCGGCGATATCCGAACGGTTCGCGCACTGCAGGAGGAGTCCGGCAAACTGATCACGAACCACCGGGTTGCGTTCGAGCAGCTGCTCCTCGATGGCGTTGAGACCTGCATGGCCGTGCCGCCGGAGCGCCGGCCGGAGCAGGGCGTTCTGCTCTATCTGCACGGCGGCGGCTACACGGCCGGCAAGCTGGAGTATGCGAAGGGGTTCGGCAGCACGCTGGCGGTGCGAACCGGCTATCCGGTGCTGTTCCCGGCCTACCGTCTTGCGCCGGAGTCGCCGTACCCGGCCGCGCTGGACGATGCCGAGCTTGCCTACCGGCATCTGCTCGAGAGCGGTTACCCGGCCTCCAAAATCGTGCTCACCGGGGAATCGGCCGGCGGCGGACTCTGCTATGCGCTGTGCCTCCGCCTGCGGGATGCGGGGCTGCCGCTGCCCGCGGGGATCGTTGCGATTTCGCCCTGGACGGACCTGACGCTGTCCGGCGGGTCGTACACAAGGAATGCGGGGGAGGATCCGCTGCTGACGGTGGAGGAGCTTGCGTTTGACGCCGCGTGCTATGCGGACGGAGAGCCGCTGACAAATCCGTACATCTCGCCGCTGTACGGCGACCTGACCGGCATGCCGCCGTCGCTGCTGTTTGCCGGCGGCGCTGAGCTGCTGCTCGATGACATGAAGGCGATGTTTGCCAGGCTGCGCGCGGCCGGGTGCCAGGCGCGCCGGTTCATTGCCCCGGAAATGTGGCACGCGTACGTGCTGTATGGTGTTGAGGAAGCGGAGCCGGACTTTGTGCGGATCGGCGATTTTGTGCACGAGCTGTTTGAGGAGAGCTGATGGAAAGCAAACGTTGGATGCGGCTGGATAATGCGGCAAAGATCTATCCTGCGGCGAGCAGCCGCCGGTGGCATGCGCTGTTTCGCGTATCCGCAACGCTGACGGAGCCGGTTGATCCGGACATCCTGATGCAGGCGCAGGCGCGCATGGTCAAGCGGTTCCCTTCGTTCTATGTGCGCCTGCGGCGCGGCATGTTCTGGTACTATCTGGAGGAGAAGGCCTGCTGTGCGCCGGTTGAGCAGGATGGGGAATCCCCGTGCATGCCGTTCAATCACCGCGAACGCGGAGGGCTCGCACTGCGAATTCGCTACTACGGCAATCGCATTGCGGCGGAGTTTTACCACGTTCTGACGGATGGAACGGGCGGCCTGTGCTTTCTCAAAACGCTTGTGGCTGAGTATCTGACCCTTCGGTACGGCGTGGACATCCCACGCGATGATACGATTTTGGATTGCGGCGCGCCGCCCGCCCGCGAGGAGGTGGAGGATAGTTTCCTCACCCATGCGGGCAGCGTGTCCATCGACCGGGCGGAGGAAAACGCCTATCATCTGCATGGAAATTCGGAGCCGGACGGCTTTGTTCGCCTGATCACGGCGAGCATCCCGGTGCAGAAGGCGCTCGATTGCGCCAAGGGATTCGGTGTGAGCCTGACCACGTTTCTCACGGCCGTGCTGATCGAATCTGTTTGCGAGTTGCAGGAGGCGGACGGCATCCCGCAGCGCAGGCAAAAGGCGGTTAAGATATGCGTGCCCATCAATCTCAGACGGTTTTTCCCGAGCAGGACGCTCCGGAATTTTGCAAGCTATGTGAACCCCGGTATCGATCCGCGCATGGGAAAGTATACGTTTGAGGAGATCGTGAGCGCCGTGCACCACCATATGGGCGCGGAGGCGACCGGAAAGCGCCTGAACGCAAAATTCACGGCGAACGTCAGCTCGGAGCGCAATGCGCTGCTTCGGGTCGCGCCGCTGTTTTTGAAGAATGTGGCGATGAAACTGGCGTTTTTGTCGGTGGGCGACCGAAAGACCTCCACGATCCTGTCCAACCTTGGTCAGGTGACGCTGCCGGAGCAGATGCAGCCCTATGTCACGCGCATGGAGTTCATACTCGGCCCGCTCTCCCGCAATCCGGTCGCCTGTTCCGCACTCTCCTATGGGGGAACGCTGTATCTGAACCTGACCAGCACGCTGCGCGAGCCCGCGCTTGAGCGCGCGTTTCTCACGCGGCTTGTTCAGCGGGGCATTCCGGTCTGCGTGGAAAGCAATCATCGTACGATGTGAACGATTCGCCTTCGGGCGTGAAAGGAGAGAGCCATGTCCTATTGTCCCAAATGCGGTGTGGAACTCGCACCGTCCCAAGACCGCTGTCCGCTGTGCAACACGCCGGTACAGCGCGAGGAAGCGGTTGCGTCGCCGTATCCGGTGGCGGACGGCGTGAGCGCCGCTCCGGCAACGCCGCGCAAACGCCGCACGTTTGCCGCAGCCTGCGCCATCCTGCTGCTGATTCCCGTGTTGACCTGTGTGGTCTGCGATCTCAATATCGACGGCACGCTCGCCTGGTCGCGGTACGTGCTGGTGTCGTTCGGCCTGCTCTATGTGTATCTGCTGATGCCGATGGTGCTGCTACGCCACCGCCTTCCGATCTGCGTTTGTCTGGATTTTCTCGCAACCGTCGGTTTTCTGTATGGCATCGAGCGCTTCAGCGGCGGAAACTGGTTCCTGCGCTTCGGGCTTCCGCTGACCGTTCTGGTATTTGCCGTAACCGGTCTTTTGATCCTGTTGATTCTGAAATCACGCTGGAATCTGCTCAAGATTCTTTCGGCGGTGCTCATTGGCATGGGCATCTGCGTGATGATGATCGAGTGGCTCATCAACCGCAGCTTTTTCCCCGGCCGCTCGATGACCTGGGCGGTGTATACCTGCATTCCCTGCCTGCTGCTCGGCGCGGCGCTGCTGGTGATCGATCACAACCCCGCCTGCAAGCAGGAACTGCGCAAACGGTTTTTTTTCTGAGATGACAAGGGGATTTCCATGCAAACAGCGATTGCGTATAAGTTGATCGATTCGATTCCGCCGGAGTATCTCAACGCGGCGGAGCGGATGCAGTATCCGGTGGGGGATTATATTATTCGCCCGAACGAACCGGTGAAGTGGTTCTATATCCTGCTCTCCGGCAGCGCCAAGCTCGTGTACGAGAGCCCGAAGGGGGAGGCGCTGATCCTCGATATCTATCACGCAGGAGACTTTTTTGGGGAGATGGAGATGGTCGACCTCCAAACGGTGGATCGCGCAATCATTGCGATGACGCCCTGCGAGGCCTACCGGTTTTCGAGACGCCAGTTCTTTGACCTTTGGGACGGTGCAAGCGCCTTCTCGCGGCTGTTGCTTGCAGTGCACTCCGATCGGCTGCTGCGCGCCGGAGACGATAAGATCTATGCGGAGCGCACGGTCTTGCGGGAAAAGGTGTTCCGCATCATCCAGAACCATATCAATGCGCGCGGCTGCTTTCTCTACACGAAACACATTCTTGCGGAAATGGCGGGCGTTTCCATCCGCAGCCTGAACCGCACGCTGCGGGAGCTCGAGGACGACGCGCTGATCGTCCAGTCGGGCGGAACCATTCGCCTGCACATTTGAAATCAAACGGCTCTCTCAGGGCAGCTCCTTGCTGAGCTGCCTTTTTTGTTATCCGACAGAATCGGGACAATTGTCCTATCGAAAGCGGGATGGACAAAGATATACTCAAATCAGGATTCAGGAAAGGAAGAACCATCATGTCGCGTATTCGGGATATCGGATTAAAGGAAGAGGGACATCAGCGCATTGCCTGGGCGGCACGCCATATGCCGGTTTTGAACTCCATCGGCGATCGCTTTGCGATCGAAAAGCCCTTTGCCGGGCGGCGCATCGCGCTGTCGATCCACTTGGAGGCAAAGACCGCCTATCTGGCCAAAACGCTTGCGCGCGGCGGCGCCGAGCTGCATGTGACCGGCTCCAATCGCCTGTCCACCCAGGATGCGGTCTGCGCGGCTCTGGTGGATGACGGCATCACGGTCAATGCGATCCACGCTGCGTCCGATGAGGAAACGCGCGGGTTTTGGATGGAAACGCTCCGCTGCCATCCCGATATCGTGATCGATGACGGCTCCGACCTCATCAATCTGCTTCTCGGCGAGTGCAGGGAGTATGCGGACCGCGTGATCGGCGGCTGCG
Source organism: bacterium (assembly GCA_029218485.1). GTDB lineage: Bacteria > Bacillota > Clostridia > Christensenellales > CAG-138 > Aphodomorpha. The sequence goes on from JAQXRK010000274.1 coordinate 5,309, forward strand.
AGGAAACGACCTCCGGCGTGCAGCGCCTGCGCGGCTGGGAGCAAAGCGGCCGATTGACATTCCCGGTCATGGCGGTCAACGACGCCCGCTGCAAGTGCTACTTTGACAATACCTATGGCACGGGGCAGACCGTGTGGGATGCGATTATGCGCACGACGAACATGCAGATCAATGGCAAAACGGTCGTCGTTGCCGGCTATGGATACTGCGGCCGCGGCGTAGCAAAGGTCGCAAAGGGTCTGGGCGCGCAGGTCATCGTCACCGAGATCGATCCCGTCAAATCGGTGCTCGCGATGATGGACGGCTATCGTGCGCTGCCCATGGAGGAGGCGGCGCCGCTTGGCGATGTTTTTGTGACGGTCACCGCCTGCTGCGATGTGATCCGGGCGGAGCACTTTGTGTGCATGAAGGACAACGCGATCGTCAGCAATGCGGGGCATTTCAACGTCGAGCTGGATCTGCCGGCGCTCAAGGCCATGGCGGTGGAGCGGGTGGAGCTCCGGAAGAATCTGGACGGCTATGTCCTGCCCAATGGCAGAACCATCGCGGTCGTTGCCGATGGCGGCCTGTGCAATATTGCCGCGGCCGATGGGCACCCGATGGAGATTATGGACATGTCGTTCGCGCTGCAGGCGCTCGGAGCGGAGTACATCCTGCAGAACGGCAGGGCGATGCGCCCGGGCGTGCACACCATCCCGGAGGAGATCGACCTGCGCGTAGGCGCGCTGAAACTGAAGGCCATGGGCGGTGGTTTCGACGTCCTCAATGAAAAGCAGAAGGCTTTCATGAAATCGCATTGAGACGACTGTGCTTTTTTGCTCGCTGAGCAGGAAATACAAACAAAAAAAGGAGAGGTTGGAAAGATGAAAAAGCTTTGGAAAGCCCTGAGTTTGCTGCTTGTCATGCTCATGCTGACCGCGTCCTTTGCCGGCTGCCAGCAGGCGCCGCAGGAGGAACCCCAAACGCCGGATACCCCCGCTGCAACCGAAGCACCCACAGCGACCGAGATCCCCGAGCCCACGGAGGAGCCGCGCACGGAGCAGCGCATCGTCTGCCTGGCACCGAGCATGGTCGAAGTCGTGTATGCGCTCGGGTTGGGCGACGAGATCGTCGGCTGGTCGGCCTACACCGACTATCCGCCCGAGGTCGAGCAGCGCGAGGGCTGGGTGCCCTATGCCGAATACTACAGCACGGATACGGCGGACTTTGATGTCGAGGCGGAGCTGGCTAAGGACGTCGCCGTGGTCTCCAAGTTCTACGACTGCAATTTCGAGATCATCGAGGCGCTCAAGCCGACGATCATCTTTGGTGAAGCGGAAGTCCAGCAGCCCATGGTGGAGGAGCTGAAGAACAGGGGCTATAACGCCTATAACTATGCGCCTGCCACCATCGACGAGGTCTATGACATGATGCTCGAGATGGGCGAGCTGCTGGGCGTCGGGGAGTATGCGCAGGAGCTGGTGGACGGCTATTATCGGGAGATCGAGGAGATCAAGGCCATCACGGCCAATCTCAAGCCGGTTCCCACGTACTTTGAGATCGCGCACCAGACCGACTACGGCGAGTATGGCGTGTTCGGCCCCTATACCAATGCATCCGGCACTCCGTTTGACGATATGATCGCGATTGCGGGCGGCGTGAACATCTTCGGCGATCTCGAGGGCGACTATACCGAGGTAACCTTTGAGCAGATCGTCGAGAAGAACCCCGCCGTCATCCTCTCGCCTTACTGGCCCAATGCGTTCGATGAAGAGGTGACGACGCTCTACGAGATCATGACCCGTCCCGGCTTTGATACGACGGACGCCGTGAAGACCGGCCGCGTCTATTACTATGACTCGAGCCTCATGAAGCGCTTCGGACCGCGCACCGTAACCGCGATCAAGAAGCTGGCATACCTGCTCCATCCGTATTATTTCGAGAAT
>JAQXRK010000275.1 GCA_029218485.1 bacterium
GCAGAACTGGATCGGCCGGAGCGAGGGCGCCGAGGTGCGCTTCCCGCTCGCGGGCACGGAGGACGCGCTGCTCATCTACACCACCCGTGCGGACACGATGTTCGGCGCGACGTACATGGTCATCTCGCCGGAGCACCCGTATATTGAAAAGTACAGGGACCGCATCGAGAACTACGCGGAGGTGGAGCAGTACCGCAAGGCTGCGGCGCGCAAGAGCGATTTTGAGCGCAGCGAGCTGAACAAGGACAAGACCGGCGTGGAGATCCGCGGTCTTCGGGCGATCAACCCGGTCACCGGCGGCGAGATTCCGATCTTCGTTTCCGACTACGTGCTCATGAGCTACGGCACGGGCGCGATCATGGCCGTTCCCGCGCACGACACGCGCGACTGGGAGTTTGCAAAGAAGTTCGACCTGCCCATCGTCGAGGTCGTGGCCGGTGGCGATGTGGAGAAGGAAGCGTTTACGGACTGCCACACCGGCGTGATGGTCAACTCCGGCTTTTTGACCGGCAAGACGGTCGAGGAGGCGATCCCCGCCATGATCGACTACATCGAGCAGAAGGGCATCGGCAAGCGCAAGGTCAATTACAAGCTGCGCGACTGGGTGTTCACGCGCCAGCGCTACTGGGGCGAGCCGATCCCGCTCGTGCACTGCGAGCACTGCGGCTGGGTGCCGCTGCCGGAGGATCAGCTCCCGCTGCGCCTGCCCGACATTCCGGACTATACCCCCAGCGACGACGGCTCCTCCGCGCTCTCCCGCGCGACGGAGTGGATCCACACGACCTGCCCCAAGTGCGGCGCGCCGGCGATCCGCGAGACGGACACCATGCCGAACTGGGCCGGTTCGAGCTGGTATTTCCTGCGCTATTGCGACCCGCACAACGACAAGGCGTTTGCGGATTTTGACGAGCTGAAGTACTGGATGCCGGTCGATTGGTACAACGGCGGCATGGAGCACACCACGCTGCACCTGCTCTACAGCCGGTTCTGGCACCGCTTCCTGTACGACTGCGGCCTCGTGCCGTGCTCAGAGCCGTACCAGAAGCGCACGAGCCACGGCATGGTGCTCGGCGAGAACGGCGAGAAGATGTCCAAGTCGCGCGGCAACGTCATCAACCCCGACACGATCGTGGATGAGATCGGCGCCGATGCGTTCCGCGTCTACGAGATGTTCATGGGCGCGTTCGACCAGCCGATTCCGTGGAGCACGACCGGCGCGCGCGGCTGCCGCCGCTTCCTCGAGCGCGTGTGGCGCCTGCAGGACATGGTCGAGGGCGAGGGCGATACGGATGCGGAGCAGAAGCAGAAGGTGCACGCCTGCATCAAGAAGGTCGGCGAGGACTACGAGCGCATGAAGTTCAACACGGCCATCGCGGCCATGATGTCGCTCGTCAATGACTTCTATGCCAAGGGCAAGCTCACCAAAGATGAGCTGCACACGCTCCTGAAGCTGCTCAACCCGGTGGCGCCGCACATCACCGAGGAGATGAACGAGGCGCTCGGCTTTGAGCCGCTGCACCACAGCAGCTGGCCGGTGTACGACGAGAGCGCGCTGCAGGTGGCGTCGGTGGAATACGGCGTGCAGGTCAACGGCAAGGTGCGCGCGCGCATCAGCCTGCCGGCCGATCTGGACAAGGACGGCGTGGAGAAGGAAGCGCTCGCCTGCGCGGATGTGCAGCCGTTCCTCGAGGGAAAGACGGTCAAAAAGGTGATCGTTGTGCGCAACATTGTGAACATCGTCGCAGGCTGAAAAGGATGAAAAGGAGCCCTGTGCGGGCGCTGTTCATAAAACAGTTATGCAAAAGGCGTGACGAAAGTGGTCACGCCTTTTCCTTTTTAAGAGGATAGCGGCTTTCGCGGCGCAGGGGATACAGCCCGGGATTGGAACGCAGCGGCGCAAAATGCTCCGGAGTATGCAAGATACGGGGCGTTTTGGCTTGCAGAGCGCATATGGGGGATACCCCGTATCGGTCGGGGAACACCGCCCTAGCTGGCTGAAAGTTTTGCAGAGCGCATATGCGGGAATAGCCCGTATCGGGGTGCGCCATGGTATCCGTGCGGCAAGCGGAGGTTGTCAAGCGCCCAGCTGCACAATGGTTCCGTTGCGCAGCCGATATACATCTCCATAGAATTCCGTTATGCCGTTG
>JAQXRK010000276.1 GCA_029218485.1 bacterium
GGAATCGCTCGACAAGAAGCTCGACGGGTTGGAGCAGCGAGAAAAGGAGCTTGCCCAGCGCGAGGAAGGCATTGAAAAGGCAGAAGCGGATGTCGCTGCGCTGCACGCCCAGCAAATTGCGGAGCTGGAGCGCATCTCCGGCCTGTCGATGGAGGCGGCAAGGGAGATTTTACTCGAGAACGTGGAACGCGATGCACGGCATGATGCGGCGATCCTGATCCGGGATATTGAAGCAAAGACGAAAGAAGAGGCGGATAAGCGGGCACGCAATATCGTGACACTTGCCATCCAGCGCTGCGCGGCCGATCATGTGGCTGAGACAACCGTCTCCGTCGTGCCGTTGCCCAACGATGAAATGAAGGGGCGGATCATCGGCCGTGAGGGCCGCAACATCCGGGCTCTGGAAACGGCAACCGGTGTGGATCTCATCATCGATGATACGCCGGAAGCGGTCATTCTCTCCGGGTTTGATCCGGTGCGGCGTGAGGTTGCGCGGATTGCGCTTGAGAAGCTGATTCTGGACGGTCGTATCCATCCGGCCCGCATTGAAGAGGCTGTAGAGAAAGCTCGCAAAGAGGTGGATGCGCAAATCCGTGAGGCCGGCGAGCAGGCCGTGCTCAATACCGGTGTGCATGGACTGCACCATGAACTGGTTCGCTATCTCGGCAGAATGCGGTACCGTACGAGCTATGGCCAGAACGTTCTGAACCACTCCATTGAGGTTTCCCATCTGGCCGGCATCATGGCTGCTGAGTTGGGAGCAAACGTAGCCTTGGCAAAGCGCGCGGGCCTTTTGCACGATATTGGAAAGTCCATCGACCACGAGGTCGAAGGGTCGCATGCGCAAATCGGCGCAGACCTCGCCAAGAAATACCGCGAGAACAACCAGATCGTGCATGCAATCATGGCGCACCACGGCGATGTGGATCCCTCTACGGTGGAAGCAATTTTGGTTCAGGCAGCCGATGCGATTTCTGCGGCTCGTCCTGGCGCTCGCAGAGAAACGCTCGAAACCTACATCAAGCGGCTTGAGAAGCTGGAAGAGATTGCCAACTCCTTCGATGGTGTCGATACCTCGTTTGCCATTCAGGCAGGCCGTGAGGTTCGCATCATTGTGAAACCGGAAAAGATCTCCGACAGCGATACGGTCGTTATGGCGAAGGACATTGCAAAACGAATCGAGTCCGAATTGGAATATCCGGGTCAGATCAAAGTCAATGTTATTCGCGAAACGCGCACGGTGGATTACGCCAAATAAAACAACTGAAAGCAGAATTAAAAGGATATGCGATTGCATATCCTTTTGTGGAGGTAGAGCAGTATGACTCCTGTTGCGGATGGCCATTGCGATTTTCTGTATGGGGTTGTAAACCATGGTTATGATTTCGAACGACCTCATCATGCACAGCAGAATATTGCGCTCGACCGGCTGTTGCAGGGCAATGTCGGTCTGCAGTTCTTTGCTGCCTGGACGGATATGACGCTTCGGGTTCCGCCGCTGCAGCAGTGCCTTGCAATGATTGATGCTTACTATGCCATGCATCAGACCTGCCGACACCTCCATCCGCTGGCCAGTGGTACGCAGCAGAATGCGCCGCAGGAACGCGGGGAAATCGATACGGTGCTGACGATTGAAGGCGGGGAGGCCATTGAGGGCAGCCTGTCCGTATTGCGAATGCTCTACCGGCTGGGCGTGCGCGCAATGGCCTTGACTTGGAATGGGAACAATGAGCTGGCGGGAGCTGCGCTTGGCCGTGGAAACAAGGGCCTGACGGAACTCGGTGTTGAGGTGGTAGAGGAGATGGGGCGAATCGGGATGGCGGTCGACGTCTCCCATCTGAGCGACCGGGGGATCGAGGATGTGCTTCGTGTATCAACCCGTCCGGTCTTTGCCTCCCACTCCAACTGCCGCGCGGTCTTCGCTTCGCCGCGCTCCTTGACCGACGAGCAGATTCGTGCAATTGCCGCACAGGGCGGTACAATCGGCATCAATTTTTATCACAAGCAGTTAACTAACCGCGCACACGCAACCATCGCAGACATTGTTGCCCAGCTATCGCATCTGGCGGATGTTGGCGGGATTGATTGCTGTGCCATCGGTTCCGACTTCGATGGCATGCCGAAATATCCAAGCGACCTGCAGACCAGCGCGGATTTTCCCGCATTGGAACGCGCCTTGTTGGCTGCCGGGTTCTCGCAATCCGATGTGGAAAAAGTAATGTACCGAAATTTGTATCGGTATATCTTACAATTTATTTGACAATTCATAGTAGTAAATGCTATACTATGTTTGTTGCAGATTTGTAGGGGCATGATGTAATGGTAACATAGCGGTCTCCAAAACCGTTCTTGAGGGTTCGAGTCCTTCTGCCCCTGCCATCAATGGAAACACCCATGTTGATAACAAACATGGGTGTTTCTTTTTCCATGAATCTTCAGGATGATGAACAGCTATTTACTATGGCGCTAAGTATTGACCGTTGATGCCGCCAATACGGCCAGCCTGAATGGTGGTTGCCCATGTACCCGTTCGTAGCAGAGCGGGGGAGTGGTAAGGCAATAGGAACGGCGCTTTGCCTTGTAATTGAGCATCAAAGACCATAGGTTGAGAACGATTTGTAATTGAAAACATCCGGTTGTTGTGATAAGCTACAAGTGAATCTTCAGTTGAATCTTCAGTGAGGTGTTAGGTCCATGCAGATAGGCTTTATTGGCGTTGGTAACATGGGAGAGGCAATCCTGCGCGGTGCGCTGCGCGGTGGTGTTGTTTCACCCCCTCAGGTATACGCGTACGATCCAAACACAGAGAAGCTGAATCGGCTCATGGAGGAACTGGGTATCTTAGTCGCGGCGAGCTCTGAGCAGTTGATTGCGAACTCGGAGATTGTCCTGCTGGCGGTCAAACCAAATATGTGTGCAGCCATTCTTTCCCAGCACGCCGACGCATTGGCCGGTAAAGCACTCATCTCCATCGCAGCCGGCTGGTCCCAACAGCGGCTGAAGAGCTATTTGCCTGAGACCGTTCGTGTTTTACGCGTCATGCCCAATACACCGGCATTGATTGGCTGCGGAATGTCGGTGTTTGAATGTGGCGACTCGCTTTCCACCGAGGAAAAAGCCTTTGCAGAACATCTCTTTGCTTCAATCGGGCGTGTGAGATCGGTTGAGTCACATCTAATGGATGCGGTTACTGCCGTGAGCGGGAGCGGTCCTGCCTATGTATATATGTTCATTGAGGCGCTTGCAGATGGCGGCGTCAGGGAGGGACTGCCCAGGGCTCTGGCGTATGAACTGGCGGCGCAGACCGTCTCTGGAAGCGCTGAAATGGTGCTCCGCACATCTGCGCATCCCGGTGTGTTAAAGGATAATGTGTGCTCACCCGGCGGAACAACCATCGATGCTGTCGCTGCGTTGGAGGAGAAGGGACTTCGGTCCGCAGTTTTGGAAGCGGTTCATGTATGTGCAGATAAATCTGCTCGTATGAGCAAATAATATATGATGAAGCAGGTCGTAATCTATACGGACGGCGCATGCTCTGGAAATCCGGGATTTGGCGGTTGGGGCGCAATCCTGATCTATGGAAGCGCAAAGCGGGAATTGTCCGGCTTTGATCCGCAGACAACGAACAATCGAATGGAAATGCTGGCGGTGATTTCTGCGTTGCGCGCGTTAAAGGAGCCATGTGCAGTCAGTGTTTATACCGACAGCGCATATGTGTGCAACGCGTTTCAGCAGAACTGGCTCTACAACTGGCAGAAAAACGGCTGGAAGACAGCGGCTAAAAAGGATGTTGAAAACCGTGATCTCTGGGAGCAATTGCTGCAGCTGACACGGATGCACAAAGTTTCCTTTTTCAAAGTCAAAGGTCATTCAACCAACGCAAACAACAATCGCTGCGACGAATTGGCGCGTGCCGCCATTAAGGCTGGTCGTGACGGAATAACCGCCGAATGACCCCTACATATGAACTTTTTGCAAATAACTATTCGTTAAACTTGTCTTTAACGAATAGTTAATTTATAATTTTTGGTATGGAAAAGGACTTCCCTATTCCTAAAACATGTTTTGAAAGGCCTCGAAAACATGAACAATACATACCAAATAGAGAAAAACAAGCTCTACACCAAAAAAATCCGCGATATGCAAAAACAATTGCCAATGATGTGCGGTGCTTTTTTTCGGAACATCGAGAACAATACATCGGTGTTAACCCGCTATGCATACGCTGTTGATCTGCGCGGCTTTTTTCGGTATTTGGTGGAGGAATCCGATATTCTAACCGGCCGCGACATCCTCTCCCTCACCGCACAGGATCTGGAGCTTGTGCGCGCATATCACATTGAATCGTTTTTGGAACAGCAATCTCTGTACATCCGCGATGACCAGGAGATCACCAATAAGGAGCGTACAAAGGCAAGAAAGCTCTCGACGCTTCGCGCTTTCTTCAAATTCTGCTTCAAAAAGGAAATGATCTCCTCTAATGTCGCAGCGCTGGTTGAGATGCCCAAACTGCATGAAAAGGCGATCCTGCGGCTGGATCCGAACGAAATCGCGACGCTTTTGGACAAGGCCGAAAATGGAGATGGCCTGACAAAGCGCCAGCAGCAGTATCACGCAGCCACGCGCGTCCGGGATGTTGCTATCCTGACGCTGTTTTTGGGCACTGGAATTCGCATCAGTGAACTGGTTGGAATTGACCGAAATGACATCAATTTCGACAGCAATACGTTTTTAGTGACCAGAAAAGGCGGTAAACAGACCATTCTGGCGTTTGGCAATGAGGTTCTGGAAGCCCTGCAAGCCTATCGGGAGCAGCGTGACGCTATTACTCCGCTGGCAGGACACGAGGAAGCATTTTTTCTTTCCTTGCAAAAGCGGCGCATTACGGTTCGCGCCGTTGAAAATTTGGTGAAAAAGTATGCTGCCATCACAACACCGCTGAAGCACATCACCCCGCACAAGCTCCGGAGCACCTATGGCACCATGCTGTACCATGAAACGCAGGATATTTATCTGGTTGCCGATGTGCTTGGACATAAGGACGTCAATACAACGCGCAAGCATTACGCGGCACAATCCGAAGAGCATGCACGCATTGCTGCGCAAAAGATCCATTTGCGCAAGGACTAACGGATCCGCCTTTTCGCCCCCGCTCCCTGCAATGTCGCGACCCGGAACGGATGTTCCGTGCTCGGCATAAACTCGCCGCTCGCTTCAAACGCATCCGCATCCACTTCCGTATAGACGTGGGCAATGGGAATTTCTGCGTAATCCTGTTCATCCAGATGCAAACAACGAAAGCAATTGTCGCATATCTTGGTTGGATCCAGATCGCAGCGATTGCATAGATTACACCCGGTACAATCGTTTTGCGGATGCAGAACACATTTTTTCACAATTTACCTCCCCTTTTGCGAACAAATGTTTGCAAAGGAACACTTCGTATGATATAATGTTCGCATAGAAACGAACAGGAGCGATTAGGCAATGAAAAAGCTCAGAAACCCGCAGCAGGAGATTTACGATTACATCCTGAGCTATTACAAGCAAAACTCCTTTCCGCCGTCTGTACGGGAAATCTGCCAGGCCGTTGGCCTGCAATCTCCCGCGACCGTGCATACACATCTGCGCAACATGGAAGCGGCAGGCTTAATCCGGCGCGATCACAGCAAGCAGCGCTCCATTTATGTAGTACCCATTGAGGCTGCCGGTGTTTCCGGCACAACGCCGGTGAATCGTGTGCCTTTGGTCGGCCGCGTTGCTGCCGGTACTCCGATCTGCGCTGCAGAAAATATCGAAGGCACGTTTGCCGTTCCTGAGCTGTTGACGCACGGCCCACATCGAGAATCCATATTCCTGCTCCGTGTGGAGGGTGACAGTATGATACAGTCCGGCATCCATGACGGCGACTACATCGTCGTTGACAAGGATTTGGGATATGTGAGCGGCGATATCATAGTTGCCAGAACGGTCGAAGAAACAGCCACCGTTAAGCGCATCTATCTGGAAGGCGATATGGTCCGCCTTCAACCGGAAAACGACCTTTATCAACCGATCTATTTGTCCGCTACAGAGGTTGAGGTTGCGGGTAAGGTCATTGGCCTTATGCGGCGCTATTAACGCGTCAGCGCGTCATACGCGAGCATGGCTGCGATTCTGCCGTGGGCATAGGTTAATGCGCCCTGCAAATAAGCCGTATAGGGTTCACAAATCGGCGCATCTGCACTCAATTCCGTTGTCGCTCCCTGTACAAACGCTCCTGCCGCCATGATTACCTGGTGTGCATACCCCGGCATATCCCACGGCTGCGGTACCGCAAAACTGTCGATCGGGGCAGCAGCCTGAATGCACTGGCAAAACGCAATCAATTCTTGTGCGGATTGGAATCTGACGGATTGTATGATATCCGATCGCACATCCGTGCTGGCGGGCAGCGTTTCATATCCGAGCCGCTCAAACACGCATGCAAACAGCGCTGCGCTCTTCAGGCACTGTGCAACCGTATGCGGTGCCAAAAACAAGCCCTGATAGAAGAGACGGTAATCGCCGGCGTATGACCCGACTTCCCTCCCCATCCCCGGCAGGGTGAATCGCTGCGCAATGCGCTCAATGCACTCCGACTTCCCGGCGACATAGCCGCCCGTGGGCGCCAGACCGCCGCCGGGGTTTTTGATGAGCGAACCCGCAATCACATGAGCACCAACCGCAGTCGGCTCTATCGCCGTTGTAAACTCACCATAACAGTTATCCACAACAATAACCGCATCCGGCGCTGCTTTTTGAATCTCTGCAAAAACGTCCTCTAATTCCCGTGGATCGATCGACGGGCGCCAACCATATCCACGAGAACGCTGCACATAGATGATCCGGTATGATTGTTTCTGTAGTCTGCGCAGCACCGCAGGGAGATCGATTTTGCCATCTTCGAGCAGCGGAATCTGTTCAAATGTCACACCAAACCGGCTGAGGGACTGTGACGCATCTCCGCGGATACCGATTGCCTCCTCAAGCGTATCATAGGGGCTTCCGGTAATGGAGAGGATCGCATCGCCCGGCTCGGTGAGTCCCGCAAGCGCGGTAAAGATGGCATGCGTTCCGTTCACAAACTGCGGACGCACCAAGGCCGCCTCCGCCTGCAGCGCATCGGCAAACACCAAATCCAGCGTATCACGTCCGATATCATCATAGCCATAACCGGTTGTTGGAGCAAAATGCCGCACAGCGACACCATGGTTTTGAAACGCTTCCAGGACACGCATCTGCGTCACCGATTCCACAGAATCGATGCGCTGAAATACGCCGTCCAACTGATGTTCCGCGTTCCAAACGAATTCTCGTGCCTGTTCACTGATCTTCATTGTATGATTCTCCATCTATCCAGCAGCGGATTTGATCCGCTACCTGTTCTGCAATCCATTCCAATGGTTTATCCAACGCATTGTACCAAATAATCCGCGTATCCCGCTTGAACCAGGAGATTTGCCGCTTGGCAAACCGCCTTGTCTCCTGCTTGATCCGCGCTACTGCTTCTTCATAGGTAATCTGCCCATCAAGATAGTCGAGCAATTGCCGATACCCTATGGATTGCAGCGCCGGTAACCGTCGGGAAAGACCAAGGGATGCCAGCTGTCGGACTTCATTCAGCAGGCCCTGCTCCAGCATCTTGTCCACACGCCTATCAATGCGCTCGTAGAGTACTGCCCGCTCCATCTCCAGCCCAAACAGTATAGGCTCATAGGGAGCTTCCCTGCCCTCTGCGTTCACAAAATCATTACCAAAAGCGGACAACGGCTTGCCACTGCAGGCATACACCTCCAACGCACGAATAATCCGCTTTCGATCGTTCGGGTGCAGTCTGTCTGCGGTCGTCGGATCGACTTCGTGAAGCTTTTCCCATGCCTGCATCTGGTTTTGCGGCGTATAAGCGGCTTCCAGTTTTTCCCGGACTGCCGGGTCGGAAGGAATCGCGAAATTCAATGGGTAGGTCAGCGCATGCACATACAGTCCGCTTCCGCCTACAACCAGAGGCATCTTTCCGCGGCTGTAAATATCATGGATGGCCTCCCCCGCCATCTCCTTGTACTGTGATACTGAAAATCCAGGCTGATCCACGGCAACACAATCGATCATGTGATGCGGAATCCCCTGCCGCTCCTCCTTTGTCGGTTTGGCCGAACCAATATCCAATCCGCGATACACCTGCACGGAATCCGCTGATACGATTTCAGCATCCATACTTTTGGCGACAAGTATGGACAACGCGGTTTTCCCTGTTGCCGTTGCCCCTACAATACAGGCGATTTTTTTGCGTTTCTGTTCCATTCGATAACTACACAATGCGTTTGAACAGCTTCTCCAGCTCTCGCTTTGACATCTTGACCATCACCGGCCTGCCGTGCGGACAGGTCATGGGTATGCCTTCCCGTTCATAATCCAGCAGCAAACGCTCAATTTCAGCCTTCGTCAGCGGTTCGCCTGCCTTGACCGCATGCTTGCACGCGGATTGGATGATCGCCTCACGCTTTAATGCTTTTGCGGAGGTAGTGCCGATCGTGGTCAGCTGCTGCAGGGCATCATGCAAGTAGCTCTCCGTTAATGGTTCGCCAAGCACCTGTGGTACGCTGCACATCTGAACGGTTCCGTTTTCCGGAAACGAAAACGAAAAGCCGAGTGCTTCCAACTCACTCAAATTGTTTTGAAGCGCATCCAATTCCAGCGGGGAGAGCAAAACGGATCTCGGGGTCAGCAGCGGCTGCGCAACGGTCTGCAGCTCTCGCTTCATAAGTCTCTCATAGATGCAGCGCTCGTGTGCAGCATGTTGATCGATAAAAAAGATGGTATCCCCCTGCTGGACAATCCAATACGTTTGGAATGCCGCTCCGATCAGCGAATACGGTACTTCCGTTAATGCCGGCTGCTCAGAAGACGACAGGTGTGCTTTCGGTGGTATCCGATCGGTATTCTCAGCGTTTTCTTCAAAAAGCGGCTTCTCTTCCGGTTCGTCCCCGGAAATGGTTACGGCGCTAATATGCGGCATTGGTGGTGTGCGCATCCAATTCGGCACCGCCTCCCGCACCATCTGCGCAGAAACGTGCAGCGGTTTGCGAAGCTCCGGAATATGCGGCATCGGTTTGGGCGATGCATGCGTCGTCTCCTGCTCCTTTCCATCGTGCAGGGGAATAGACGTCTGCCGCTCTTGCATTGCCAGGTTCGGCACCAACAAAGCACGATGACAAGCGGCCGTCATGGATCGGATAATCCGTTGTTCGTCAACAAAGCGAACCTCCATCTTGGTCGGATGCACATTCACATCCACCTCGCCGCTCGCTATGCGCATCTTGATGACGGCAAACGGGAAGTGCCCTGCCATCATGCGCGTGTCGAACGCACGCTGTATCGCTGCCGATAGCGCAAAGGACCGAATATACCGGCCGTTCAAAAACAGCGATTGCTGCAGCCGGTTCGGACGCGAAATCGATTCCGTACCAACATAACCACTGATCGCCAGATACCCGTCATCAAAATCCACTTCTCTCAAGTGCGGCAGGATATCCGCTCCATAAACGCAAAGCAACACATTTTTCAGCTCTCCGTCGCCGAATGTCTGATAAACGGTCTTGCCATTGTTGCGCAAATGGAATGCAACAGAGGGCATCGCCATCATCATCCGTGAAACATAGTCGCTGATATAGCCAGCCTCGGTCCGAACGGATTTCAAAAACTTCAATCTGGCAGGTACGTTTGCAAACAGGTTCCGCACCTCAAACGCGGCGCCCTGCGCACAGACACAGGGGGCCTGCTCCAAAATTTCACCGTTCTCTACACGCAGCATGGTGCCCTGGTCAGCATCCTTCGTTCGTGTACGCAAAACAACCTCAGAAACAGCAGCAATGGATGCGAGCGCTTCTCCGCGGAACCCGAGCGTCACAATGCGCGATAAATCTTCCGAGGTAGCGATCTTGCTCGTTGCATGCCTGAGAAAAGCTGTTTTGCAGTCCTGTTCCGCAATACCCGTTCCGTTGTCGGTCACGCGGATAAGATCTGTCCCACCGTTTTCGATCTCCACAACAATGTTGGTTGCTCCGGCGTCCAATGCGTTTTCAACCAGTTCTTTTACAACCGAGGAGGGCCGTTCAACCACCTCTCCGGCAGCAATCTGGTTGGCGATATGCGGAGGAAGAACACGAATCTGCGTCATATGGCATACACCTCCCCCAAATTCACTGTAACAAAGCCCGCAGTGA
>JAQXRK010000277.1 GCA_029218485.1 bacterium
AACCTGTTCGGCACGATTCCCGGGACCGTGAAGCCGGAATACCATTTCCGCTTCCCGGAGCAGCGGGCGTTTGCCAACATGCTGGTGGATCTCAATGAATATTTCAAGCCGCGCCTGTGTATCGCCGACGCCATCGAGGCCATGGAGGGCAACGGCCCGACGCGCGGCACGCCGCGCCATATCGGCTGCCTGCTCGCGTCGCGCTCGCCCTACGCGCTCGACCTATCCTGTGCAAAGCTGATCGGCCTGACGGCGGACGACGTGCCGACGCTGCGCGTGGCGTTTGAGCGCGGACTGGCGCCCGAAACGGCGGAAGCGCTCGATGTTCTCCCCGTCGCCGCGCCCGGATGTGCTGCCGATTTTGACGCCCTGAGCGTACCGGATTTTGAGCGGAGCAGGAGCAGCTCCGATCTGCAGTTTCAAAACCGCCTGCCCGGCGTGCTCGGCAAGTGCTTTGCCGCCACGGCAAAGCGGGCGCTGGCGTCGGTGCCCGCGTGCGAGCAGGGCGCGTGCACCGGTTGCGGCAAATGCGCATCGATCTGTCCCGCGCACGCCATCGACATGCGGCGCGGCCGCCCCGCCATCCGGCGCGGGGACTGCATCCGCTGCTTCTGCTGCCAGGAGTTTTGCCCCGCGGGCGCGATGCGCGTCCGGCGGCCGCTGCCGGCACGGCTTCTTGGCGGCCGGTAGGCGGTTCCGATATGGCGGTGATTGAAAAACCTGGCGCGATGGGGTACAATTCTTCTATGGATGCAATGGAAAACATGCCGCTGGAAATCCTTGCGCCGGTCGGCGGCCCGGAGCAGCTGCTCGCCGCGGTGCGCTGCGGCGCGGATGCGGTGTATCTCGGCCTGTCGGCCTTTAACGCGCGCCGAAACGCGGAAAATTTCGACGCGGATGCGCTCAGGCGCGCCGTGTCCTATTGTCATGCACGCAACGTGGCCGTGCACGTCACGCTGAACACGCTCGTCATGGACAGCGAGATGGAACCGCTCGCCGACACCATCCGCGATATCGCCGCCGCGGGCGCCGATGCGGTGATCGTACAGGATCTGGCCGTGGCCGCGCTCGTTCGCCGCATCTGTCCCACGCTCTCCATGCACGCTTCCACGCAGATGGCTGTGCACAATATCGACGGCGTGCGCATGCTCGAATCGCTCGGCTTTTCGCGGGCGGTGCTCGCAAGGGAGCTTTCGCTCGGCGAGATTGCCGCCATCGCCGCCAATACGCCGCTGGAGATCGAGGTATTCATCCACGGCGCGCTGTGCATGAGCGTATCCGGCTGCTGCACGCTCTCGAGCATGCTCGGCGGCCGCAGCGGCAACCGCGGGCTGTGCGCGCAGCCCTGCCGGCTGAATTTCAAAAGCGGCCCGCGCGAATACGCGCTTTCGCTCAAGGATCTGTGCGGTATCCCCCATCTGCACGCGCTCGCGCAGGCGGGCGTGCGCTCCGTCAAGATCGAGGGGCGCATGAAGCGGCCGGAAGATGTGGCTGCCGCGGTATCGGCCTGTGTGGCGGCGCGCCGGGGAGAAGCGCCGGATCTCGATTCGCTGCGCGCGGTGTTCTCGCGCAGCGGCTTTACCGACGGCTATCTGACCGGCCGGCGCACGCTCGCCATGTTCGGCAACCGCACCAAAGAGGATGTGACCGCCGCCGCGCCGGTGCTCAAAGCGCTTTCCCAGCAATACCGCGCCGAACGCGCCCGCGTGGGCGTCGACATGGCGCTTGACTTCTCTTCGCCCGTACCGCGCCTTTCGGTCACGGACGGCGCGCGCACCGTCCAAGTGTCCGCACCGGAGGATGTGCCGGCGGAGCCGGTGCCGTCCAAGACCGCCTATGAGCGCGCGGAGCGCAGCCTTGCAAAGACGGGCGGCACGCCGTTTGCGCTGCGGCAGCTCCGTCTGGACGGCGCGCCCGCTTCGCTGCCGGTTTCCGCGCTCAACGCCATGCGCCGCGAGGCGCTGGAGGCACTGCTCGAGCAGCGCGAGGCGGCTGTGCCGCTGCCGGTGACACAGGCCATGCCGGAGCAGGAGGCGCCGCACACGCCCGCCGCGCACACATCGCTTCGCCTGCGCTTTCAGCATGC
>JAQXRK010000278.1 GCA_029218485.1 bacterium
TCCCCGCCATCGGTCTCGGTATACGTCTCGGTCAATGTATGCGTCATGATCTCGCCCTGCGAAAGCCCAACATCGCCGCTCATGGAGGTGCCCTGCCCCGCCGTCAGGTAGACGCTCCCATCCGCGCTCTGATAGACCGGATTCGGATAGACGGCGAAGAAATGACTCGGCACGACGTACATCGTGCCCTCCACGCTGCTGTCGTTGCCGACGGCAATCCGCGAATCGCTGATCAGGCCGCCATTGCCGCCGGATGCGGATACGCTCCCATACGCATCCTCATAGGTATACACGAACAATCCATCGCCCTCGATCCCGGCGAACCGGTATTCCACGCGGCCGTCCACCTCCAGGCGTTCGGCATACAGCCGCCCGCCGTAGGCCTCGCTCTCCGCCGGGCTGATCTCCACGGAGCCGCCGGACAGGCGATCCGCGTTGTCGTTGAAAAACGCCTCAAAATCGAACAGGTCGAGCGGCTCCTCCGTCACAAAAAATCCGATGAGCCGGTCCTTTTCGGCGGCCGCATCCGCCCCCGCCTCTGGCTTTGCGAGCTGACAGCCCGCGCCGAGCAGCAGCGCAATTCCGATTGCAAACAGGCTAATCACACGATTCTTCCGCATCACAATCCTCCAGTTTTCCGTCAAATTTCAAAATGTCTCCCACATCGCAGCCGAGGTAGTAGCAGATGCGGTTGATCGTTCCGAACCGCACGCCCCTGGCCTTGCCGCTGCGCAGGATGGACAGATTCGCCTCGGTGATGCCGACCAGCGCGCACAGCTCCTTTGCCGTCATCCCGCGGCGGCGCAGCTCGGCATCCAGATGCACTTCGATGGCCATGCTCTCACCTCAAATGATGCTGTCGTTGTCCTCTTTGATGCGCCTGCCCCGCTCGATGAGCCGGGCCAGCAGCGCGGCGGAGAGCATCAGCAGGATCGCGGCCAGCGGCAGCGACACCGTATAGCTGCTTGAGCGCACCGCATCCGCCAGCATTAGCTGCAGCAGGTTGAGCGCGACCTGCGAGAGCAGCACGCCAGTCAACGCGGCGCGGCAGTACGCCCCCATCCGGTGCGCCGCCGCGGCGGTCGCTTCGCTGTACGGCTCTGCGGAAGCCGCGTCGATCAGCCGCAGCGCCTGAAGAGCGATCGGTATGCCGAGCAGCAGCGGCAGCGCCTGCACGAGCGCCTGCGCCGCGAGGAACACCATGCTCACCGCGAGATCGGACGCAGGCAGAGCGCTGTTGCCCGCGCGCAGCGCCTCCACATCACGGAGCAGACCGGACAGTCCGCTGCCGAACACGCCGAAGACAAGGACCGCGAGCACTGCATACAGCAGCCACCGCATTGCCGCATAGGCCCCCCGCTCCTTCTCCCCGCTGAAGCGCATCACCCGCAGCACCGCATAGGCGAGCAGCATCGCATGGAGCGTGCACCCGAGCGCCGCGCCGCCCATGGATATCTGCATCTCTGCATACATGCCGGGGTCCGGCGCCGTCCGCGCGGCCAGCTGCGCCGGATTGATGAACAGATACAGCGCGTAGAACAGCACGGCCGAGAACACGGCGAGCAGCGCGTCCTCCGCGTGCGCGCGGCGCCGGGCGCAGCGGATCAGGAGCCATGCGACCGGCAGCAGACCGAGGAGCAGATAGAGCGCCCACGCGGCAGTGTTGCCCGCCGCGCCCGAGAGCGACAGCGCCCTTAGCAGCGCGCCGAGCGCAGCATACGGAAATGCCATGGCGGCTGCGGCGTCCATCGCGCTCCCGGTCCAGCCCGTCAGGCACAGCACGATCAGCAGCACGGCCTCCGCCGCCAGCAGCAGATACATCCACCGGTATTTCATGGTCTTGCATCCTCCAAAATTATCGTAAAACAATCATTTTATGTCCCAAGCATAGCATTGGAATTATTGTTTGTCAATAATTATTTGGATTTGCAACGGAAGCGGATCGCGTGTATACTCATAGGAGATCAAATCATGGGAGAACGAACGATGCTATCATTTGCAAGCGACTATACGGAGGGCGCGCACGAGAAAATTTTGGAGCGCCTGCTCCAGGCAAACCACGACCAACAGCCCGGCTACGGCGCCGACCCGGTCTGCGACAGCGCAAAGGCGAAGATCCGGTCCGCCTGCGCCTGCCCCGGCGCAGACATCCATTTCCTCGCTGGCGGCACGCAGACCAATGCGGTCGTGATCGACGCGCTTCTCAAGCGGTACGAGGGCGTGCTCTGCGCGGAAACGGGGCACATCGGTGTGCATGAGGCGGGCGCCATCGAGTTTACCGGCCACAAGGTGCTGCCCCTGCCGCACACGCTGGGCAAGATCGACGCCGCCGGCGTCCGCCGCGCGCTCGAAGCATTCTATGCGGATGAGAGCTACACGCACATGGTGTTCCCCGGGATGGTGTACCTCTCGCATCCGACGGAGCTTGGCACGCTGTACACGGCAGCGGAGCTTCGCGCCCTGTCCGCGGTCTGCCGCGAATACCACATCCCGCTGTATCTCGACGGCGCCCGCCTCTGCTACGGCCTCGCGGCGGAGGATACCGATGTCACGCTGCCGCTGCTTGCAGAATGCTGCGATGCGTTCTACATCGGCGGTACCAAGTGCGGCGCGCTGTTCGGGGAGGCGATCGTGTTCCCGAACGGTGCCCCGGCGCAGTTTCTGACGACCGTCAAGCAGCACGGTGCGCTGCTGGCCAAGGGATTTCTGCTCGGTCATCAGTTTGATGTACTGTTCACCGACGGCCTGTATGAACGCCTCGGCGCGCATGCGATGCAGATGGCCGGCGTTCTGCGGGAGGGCCTAAGCGCGCGCAAGCTGCCGTTTGCATGGGACTCCCCGACGAATCAGCAGTTCGTCATCCTGGAAAACGCGCTTCTCGACCGGCTCCGCCCGCATGTCGGTTTCGGCTTTTGGGCGCGCGAGGATGCGAACCACACCGTCGTGCGCTTTGCGACGAGCTGGGCGACGAGGCGGAC
>JAQXRK010000279.1 GCA_029218485.1 bacterium
CATGCGCCGCGAGGCGCTGGAGGCACTGCTCGAGCAGCGCGAGGCGGCTGTGCCGCTGCCGGTGACACAGGCCATGCCGGAGCAGGAGGCGCCGCACACGCCCGCCGCGCACACATCGCTTCGCCTGCGCTTTCAGCATGCAGAGCAGCTTTGCTGTGAATCGCAGGCGGATCGCATCATCCTGCCCGTGTATGCGCTCACGCCCGCGCTCGTTCGGCGGCTCGGCGCAAAGCTGATCGCCGAACTGCCGCGCTGCGCCTTCCCCGCGGAGGCTGAGCGGCTTGAGCGCGCGCTCGACCCGCTGTGCGAGGCGGGGCTGACCAGCGTGCTTGCCGAGAATCTGTATGGCTTTTCGCTTGCCAAACGGTTTGGATGCAGCGTGCACGGCGGCTTTGGCCTGAACGTGGTGAACAGCGCCGCTTTGTCCGCCTATGCCGCGCTCGGCGCGGCCGACATGACGCTGTCGTTTGAGCTGCCGCTGCGGGAAATCCGCCGCATGGGCGGCGCGCTGCCGCGCGGCATCGTTGCCTATGGCTATCTGCCCTTGATGTATTTTCGCGCCTGCCCCATGCAGAGCGCCGGCGGCTGCGGGAGCTGTCCCGGCCACGGTTCGCTGACCGACCGCAGGGGCGTCGCCTTCCCCGTCCTGTGCGAGGGGCGCCGCTTCTCCGTTCTGTACAACAGCGTACCGCTGTACCTCGGCGGTGAGCGGCTGGGCGGCGTTGATTTTTCGACGCTCTACTTCACCCGCGAGACGCGCGAGGAGGCCGGGCGCATCACGAGCGCCTACCTTGCCGGCGACCCGCTCGGCACGGCGCACACGCGCGGGCTCTACTTCCGGGAGCTGCTTTAGCAGACCGCCCGCCGCATGGCGGGTTCTTTCCGCCGCCGCGGCCGCTGCGCGCTCTTTTCTTATTTACAAATACTCCGATTGGCTTTATACTGCAAAGAGGCAAATCATATATTCTCCCGCATGAGCGCAGCGCGCAACGCGATGCGGCCGTGTGGGGGTCTATGTTTCCATTACAGCACCGCGGCCAACGCCGCGACATACAGGAGGGGCAGGACATGATCACGCTCGAAACCAATGGCGTCATACTCAGCGGCGGAACGCCGCGGCCAGCGACCGCACCGGCAGATGCAAAGGCCGGCCGGGAAAAGACCATCGCGTATCGGATTCTCCGCGCACACGACGTGTCGCCTGCACACGATGTGTCGCCTGCACACAACGTGTCGCCTGCGCACAATGCGACCGAACCGGATCCGGACGGGCTGCGCATCCGCTTTGACGCGCTGATCTCGCACGACATCACGTATGTCGGCATCATTCAGACGGCGCGGGCAAGCGGCCTGAAGGAATTTCCCGTTCCCTACGCGATGACCAACTGCCACAACAGCCTCTGCGCCGTCGGCGGCACGATCAATGAGGACGACCATGTGTTCGGCCTGTCCGCCGCGAAGAAATTCGGCGGCATCTATGTGCCGGCAAATCAGAGCGTCATCCATTCCTATGCCCGCGAGGAGCTGGCCGCCTGCGGCAACATGATCCTCGGATCCGACAGCCACACGCGCTACGGCGCGCTCGGCACCATGGGCGTCGGCGAGGGCGGTCCGGAGCTGGTCAAGCAGCTTTTGAAGAACACCTATGATATCCCCGCGCCCGAGGTCGTGCTCGTGTATCTGACCGGCGCGCCGAGAAAGGGCGTCGGCCCGCACGATGTGGCGCTCGCGCTCGTCAAGGCGACGTTTGCCAACGGCTTTGTGAAGAACCGGGTGCTCGAATTCGCCGGTCCGGGCGTTGCCAGCCTGCCGGTGGACTTCCGCAACGGCATCGACGTCATGACGACCGAGACCACCTGCCTGTCCTCGATCTGGGAAACGGACGGGCAGGTCGCCGCCTACTATGCCGCGCACGGCCGTCCGGAGGCGTACCGGGAGCTGCGGCCCGAAGAGGGCGCGTACTATGACCGCATGGTGCACATCGAGCTCGACAAGGTCGAGTGCATGATCGCGCTGCCCTTCCATCCCTCGAACGCCTACACGATCCATGAGTTCAACGAGCGGGCGGACGAGCTGCTTGCCGGCGTGGAGGAGGAGGCAAGAAAGAAGTTTCCGAAGGCGCATCCGGCGCTTCGCAGCAAGGTCACCAAGGATGGCGTGCTCGCCGATCAGGGCGTGATCGCGGGCTGCTCGGGCGGAACGTTCGACAACATCGTGGAAGCGGCGGACATCCTGCGGGGCGGCAGCACCGGCAACGGCTACTTCTCGCTCTCCGTGTACCCCACGAGCGTGCCGGTCAGCCTCGCGCTGACCCGCGCGGGCAAGACCGAGGCGCTGCTGGAAGCGGGCGCGATCATCAAGCCCTCGTTCTGCGGCCCGTGCTTCGGTGCGGGCGATGTGCCCGCGAACAACGGTCTGTCGCTCCGCCATACCACGCGCAACTTCCCCAACCGCGAGGGCTCCAAGCCCGGCGAGGGGCAGCTCAGCGCGGTTGCGCTCATGGACGCGCGCTCGATCGCCGCAACGGCGAAGAACGGCGGCATCATCACCGCGGCGACCGACATCGAGTATGATACGGCGCCGGTCGACTACACCTTTGACCGCAGCGTGTACGAACGCCGCTGCTATTACGGGTTCGGCAAGGCCGATCCGGACGCCGAGCTGATCCTCGGGCCGAACATCACCGACTGGCCGAAGATGTACCCGCTGGCGGACAACCTGCTGCTGGAGCTGGACGCGGTCATCCGCGACGCCGTGACCACGACCGACGAGCTGATCCCCTCGGGTGAAACCTCGTCGTACCGCTCCAATCCGCTCCGTCTGTCCGAGTTTGCACTCTCGCGCCGCGTGCCGGAATACGTCGGCCGGTCGAAGGCGGTGGCGGCGGACGAGGCGGCGCGCCGCAAAGGCGAAAAACCCGAAAAGCTCGTCAGCGCGCTCTCGAAGGTCGGCCAAGCGGAAGAACTGCTCCCCACCACCCAGTTCGGCTCCTGCGTATTCGCCAACAAGCCGGGCGACGGCTCGGCGCGCGAGCAGGCCGCTTCCTGCCAGAAGGTGCTCGGCGGCTTTGCCAATATCTGCTACGAGTTTGCGACCAAGCGCTACCGCTCGAACTGCATCAACTGGGGCATCCTGCCGTTTACGCTCGCGCCGGACGCGCCGTTCCCGTATGAGGCGGGCGATTTCGTGTTCGTGCCGGATATCCGCCGCGCGATCGCGGAGGGCGTTGAGGAGATCCCCGCCAAGGCCATCCGAGCCGACGGCACGGTCGAGCCGCTCACGCTGTTCGTCCGCGGCCTGACCGACAACGAGAAGCAGATCATCCTCGACGGATGCCTGATGAACTACTATGCCGCACAAAACCGCTGACGGGAAGGAGAACCGCAACATGAAGGAACGCATTCAGATGACCACGCCGCTCGTGGAGATGGACGGCGATGAAATGACCCGCATTCTCTGGAAGATGATCAAGGACGAACTCCTCCTGCCGTTCGTCGATCTCAAGACGGAGTATTACGACCTCGGCCTCGAAAAGCGCGATGAAACGCGCGACCGCATCACGCACGAAGCGGGCGAGGCGATCCAAAAATACGGCGTTGGCGTCAAATGCGCCACGATCACGCCCAACAAGCAGCGCGTGGAGGAGTATCATCTGCACGAGATGTGGAAGAGCCCGAACGGCACGATCCGCGCCATCCTCGACGGCACGGTGTTCCGCACGCCGATCCTGATCGACTCGATCAAGCCGGCCGTCAAAAACTGGAAGAAGCCGATCACCATCGCCCGCCACGCCTATGGCGACGTATATAAGGGTACCGAGTACCGCGTGCCGGAGAAGGGGAAGGCGGAGCTGGTCTTTACCGGCGAAAACGGCGCCAGCTTCCGGGAGACGGTGTACGATTTTGAGTGCCCCGGGGTATTGCAGGGCATGTACAACAAGGACAGCTCCATCCGCTCCTTTGCGCACGCCTGCTTCCAGTATGCGCTGGAGACCCGGCAGGACCTCTGGTTCTCCACAAAGGATACCATCTCGAAAAAGTACGACCAGACCTTCAAGCTCATCTTCGAGGAGATCTACGAGGCCGAGTACAGGGCGCGCTTTGAGGCGCTGGGCCTGACCTACTTCTATACCCTGATCGACGACGCCGTGGCCCGCGTTATCCGCTCGGAGGGCGGCTATATCTGGGCCTGCAAGAACTATGATGGCGACGTTATGAGCGACATGGTCTCCACGGCCTTCGGTTCTCTCGCCATGATGACCTCCGTGCTGTGCAGCCCGGACGGCAAGTTCGAGTACGAGGCAGCGCACGGCACGGTTACGCGCCATTATTACCGCTATCTCAAGGGCGAGGAGACGAGCACCAACCCCATGGCGACCATCTATGCCTGGAGCGGGGCGCTCAAAAAGCGCGGCGAGCTGGATGGACTGCCGGAGCTGGTATCCTTCGGCGAGAAGCTGGAGGAGGCCTGCATCGACACGCTGAACGAGGGCATCATGACCAGGGACCTTGTGGGACTGGTGGACGAGGGCACGCCCCGCGCGGTCAACACTCTGGAGTTTATCCGGCAGATCCGCGGGCGGTTGGAACGGAAGCTGGAGGCGTAAGGCGATGCAGATCAAAAAGACAGGCGTTGCGGGCACGGTGGAGTCCAGCGATATCATCGTGCGCATCGAGCCGCGGGAGGAGCCGGGCGTGGAGCTGACGCTGACCTCCAGCGTCATGCAGCAGTTCGGCAGGCAGATTGAAAAGGTCATCCGCGAAACCCTGGCGGAGCTGGGCGTGGAGAGCGCCCTTGTGGACGCGGTGGACAAGGGCGCGCTGGACTGTACGGTGCGCGCCCGCACGGCGGCGGCCGCCTACCGCGCCGCAGAGTGTACCGACTATGTATGGAGGACAAAGGGATGAAACGGCTTCGGCGCAGCATGCTGTGTGTGCCGGGCAACAATCCCGGCATGGTGCGCGATGCGCACATCTACGGATCGGACAGCATCATGTTCGACCTGGAGGATTCCGTTGCGGTTACGGAAAAGGACGCCGCTCGTTTCCTCGTATACAACGCGCTGACACATCTCAAGTACGGCAGCAAGGAACTGGTCGTGCGGATCAACGACCTGGGCTCCGGCCTGGGCGTTGCGGATCTGGAAGCCATCGTGCGCGCGCAGCCGGACGTCATCCGCCTGCCAAAGACCGAGTGCGCCAGAGACGTGATCGACTGCGAGCGCGAGATCGAGCGCATCGAGCGGGCGGCGGGCATCCCCGTCGGCAGGACCGGCATGATGGCCGCCATCGAGAGCGCCCGCGGCGTTCTGAACGCCTATGAGATTGCCACCGCTTCAAAGCGGCTCATCGGCATCGCCCTGGGCGCGGAGGACTATGTGACGGACCTGAAAACCACAAGGAGCGACGGCACGGAGCTGTTCTTTGCGCGCAACATGATCCTGAACGCGGCC
>JAQXRK010000280.1 GCA_029218485.1 bacterium
GGATCGGGCGTCGTTTCCAGCATCATCGAGTAAGTAACGGACCCTTCTAAGAGCAGCGCCAACAGGCGCTGCTCTTTTTTTGCGCGCGTTTGGCCTGCGGCATCATCCTCTTGCCCATAGCGCGGACGGAGCGCTCGTGCGCCGCCTCGGCCGCGGGTATCGGGAACGATATGGGTTCCCGGCGCACAGCACATGCACACGCTTCCTTGCACGCAGCGCGTTTATGGCGCAGCATTTCCGGTGCAAACGGCATCAGCTCTGCCGGCACGCTCGCTTGTATGCAGCGCGTTCACAGCGCCGCCGCCGCGATAGCTTCGCCCAACCAATAGCAGCCACGCTTCCTTGCACGCAGCGCGTTCACAGCGCAGGTGGTTTGCATGCCTTGCCGCATTCGGATCGATAGTTCGCCTTGCACGCAGCGCGTTCACAGCGCAGGTGATTTGCATGCTTTGCCGCATTCGGGTCGGCAGTTCGCCTTGCACGCAGCGCGTGCATGGCACAGGCCCCGGCTTTTTTGAAAGAACGGTGAAGAAACGGCGGGTTCATTTGATTCATACACGGGAATATGCTATCATATTGCTCAATAAGGAGTGGATTGCATGGCAAACAAAACCAGCCTTGCCGAGCGCGGCGCCGCGCAGCGGGAGGATCGGGCCGGCCGCGGCATTCGCGCGGCGCGGCGAACCATGATGTATATCGTACGGGTCATGCTGCTGGCGGTCGTCGGCGTGATGGTCTGCGTGCTCGCCTTCTTTACGGCCGAGCGCATGGCGAATCTCTATATTCTGGCGACGGAGGGCATGTCGCTGCGCGCGGCCTATATCCTCGATCAGGACGCCGAGATGAGCGAGCTCGAGGAGTATTTCATGCTGACCTACCTCGCCGGGGATGATGCGCTGACGGCGAACACCTACAGCGATTATAACATCAGCAGCTACGGCTATGACCTCGCGATTGAAAAGATCTCCGTGCTTCCGTGGACGGCGACGGCGACGGTGACCACCGTGGAGACCGTTTCCGTGAAGGGTACATTTGATAAGGAAAAACTGCTCGAGGGCGAGACGGTGGAGGATCATCCGCTGCCGGAGTGGCCTGCCCGCCGCTACCGCATCCAGTTTGTGAACACCGGCACCCGCTGGTATATCGCCGGCCTCGAGCTGGTGGAGGAGAACCCGGCGGTGGAGCCGCTGCGCACGCCGGACCCGAACCAGTCGCCGCGCCCCATGGCGACGCCGACGCCAACCCCGGAACTCACGCCGACGCCCATTCCCCGCATTGAGGTGATTCCTTGAGCAGCTTTCCGTTCCGCGCATGCGAAGAAACGCCGGTTTTTCTGGCGCCCATGGCCGGGTTCACGGACGCCTGCTTTCGCAAGCTGTGCCGGGAACAGGGCTGCACATGGACCGTCACGGAGATGGTCAGCGCGAAGGGCCTGCTGTACGGCAGCGCCAAGACGGCCGAGCTGCTGCAGACGGCGCCGGAGGAGCGCCCCGTTGTCATGCAGCTGTTCGGGCGTGAGCCGCGGTTGGTGGCCGAGGCGGCGCGCCGGATTGCGGACGAGCATGGGCCGGCGCTGGTCGCGATCGATCTGAATTTCGGCTGCCCCGCGCCCAAGATCACGGGAAACGGCGAGGGCAGCGCGCTGATGCTGGAGCCTCTGCTGTGCGGCCGGCTTGTGGAGGCGGTTTCCGCCGCGTGCAGCGTGCCCGTCTCGGTGAAAATCCGCAAGGGCTTTGACCACGAGCATGAGAACGCGGTCGAGGTCGCGCGCATCTGCGAGGAGAGCGGCGCCTGCATGGTGAGCGTCCACGGCCGCACGCGCGAGCAGCGCTATACCGGCCATGCGGACTGGAACTGCGTTGCCGCGGTGAAGGCGGCGGTGCGCATCCCGGTCATTGGCAACGGCGATGTGTGCTCCGGCGCCGACGCCGTGCGCCTCAAGGCGCTGTCCGGCTGCGACGGGCTGATGATCGGCCGCGCGGCGCTGGGCAACCCATGGATCTTTTCGGAGGTTCGCGCCGCCCTTGCCGGCGAGCCGTATACGCCGCCGGATGCGGAGACGCGCATGCGCCTCGCCATCCGCCACGCGCGCATGACGGTGGAGGCAAAGGGCCCGCACGGCGTGATCGAGCTGAGAAAGCACCTTGCGCGCTATATCAGCGGCAAGCGCGAGGCCGCAGCGCTGCGCGCGCGCCTGAACACGGCCAAAACACTCGGGCAAATCGAGGAAATACTGCTTGACACCTGCGAAAAGCGTTAATATAATGATGTAGCGCATGCAATCAAAGCATGGTATTGCAGTACAATACGGGCGGATGCGCCCGTTTATCGGAAAGGAGAAACCGATATGGCAGAGATTTGGTTGACCTCGGAGGAGATCAAAAAGCGCGAGGAGCGGTTGGAATATCTCAAGGGGCCGCGCCGCCTCGAGATCGCGGAGCAGCTCAAGATCGCGCGTGCGTTCGGCGACCTGTCCGAAAACGCGGAATATGACGCCGCGAAGAACGAGCAGGCCAAGAACGAATATGATATCGTGCAGCTCGAGAACGAGCTGCGCAACGCGAAGGTGATCGACGAGAGCGCCATCGATACCAGCGTTGTTGGCGTCGGCGCCGTTGTGAAGCTGAAGAATGCGGAGAACGACACGGAATTCACCTTCCAGATCGTGGGCTCGGCGGAGACCGACCCGGCAGCGGGCAAGATTTCCAACGAATCCCCCGTCGGCCGCGCGCTGCTCGGCCACCATGTCGGCGATGTCGTGGAGGTGCGCACGCCCGGCGGCGCATTGCGCCTCAACGTGCTGTCCATCGGCAGATAACCTAAAGCGGGGGGCGCAACCCCCCTTTTTACTTTACAGAACAGGAGCACAGGAGAATTATGGAACAGCAACCGCCCATCGAGCAGGAGATGACAAAGGAACAGCTCTCGGAGCTGCTGCAAATCCGCCGCGATAAGCTCGCAGCGCTGCAGCAGGCGGGAAAGGACCCGTACCAGATCGTCACCTTTGATCAGAGCCACCACAGCGCCGATATCCTCGCAAACTTTGACGCGCTGGAAGGCCAGACCGTACAGATCGCCGGCCGCATGATGTCCAAGCGCATCATGGGCAAGGCGAGCTTTGCGCACGTGCTCGACGGCAAGGGAGATATCCAGATCTATGTCAAGCGCGACGACGTCGGTGAGGAGCCGTACGCGGCGTTCAAGACCTATGATATCGGCGACCTGATCGGCGTGGCCGGCACCGTGTTCAAAACGCGCACGGGCGAGATTTCCGTTCACGCGACCGCGGTGACGCTGCTGTCCAAATCGCTCCGGCCACTGCCGGAAAAATTCCACGGGCTGAAGGATCCGGACCTGCGCTATCGCCAGCGCTTTGTCGATCTCATCGTGAACCCGGAGGTGCGGGACACGTTCCGCAAGCGCAGCCAGATCATCAGCGAGATCCGCCGCCGCATGGATGCGCAGGGATTCATCGAGGTGGAGACCCCGGTGCTGAACACCACCGCGAGCGGCGCTTCCGCGCGCCCGTTCATCACGCACCACAATACGCTCGATCTGGACATGTACATGCGCATCGCCACGGAGCTGCCGCTCAAGGAGTGCATCGTGGGCGGTCTGGAGCGCGTGTATGAGATTGGCCGCCTGTTCCGCAACGAGGGCATGGACGCCATGCACAACCCCGAGTTCACAACGATCGAGGCGTACCAGGCCTATACCGATTATAACGGCATGATGGCGCTCGCGGAGGACCTGTTCTCCCATTGCTGCATGGCCGTCAACGGCACCATGCAGATCCGCTATCAGGGCATGGACATCGACCTGACGCCGCCGTTTAACCGCTTGCCGATGAACGAGGCGGTGAAGCAGTACACCGGCGCGGATTTCCTTGCCTGCGAATCGGACGAGGAGGCGCGCGCACTGGCTAAGTCCATCGGCCTTGAGATCGAGGACAAGACCGCTTCCCGCGGCAAGGTGCTCGTCGAGGCGTTCGACGCGTTTGTCGAGGAAAAGCTGATCCAGCCCACGTTCATCACCGATTACCCGGTGGAGGTATCCCCGCTGACCAAGCGCAAGCCCTCCGCGCCGCACCTGACCGAGCGCTTTGAGCTGTTCATCGGCGGCCATGAGTATGCCAACGCCTACTCCGAGCTGAACGATCCGATCGACCAGCGCAGCCGCTTTGTGCAGCAGGCGATGGAGCGCATGAAGGGCGACGACGAGGCGATGATGATCGACGAGGATTTCTGCCTCTCGCTGGAATATGGCATGCCCCCGACGGGCGGTATCGGCATCGGCATCGACCGCATGGTCATGCTGCTGACCGACGCGCCGACCATCCGGGACGTCCTGCTGTTCCCCACGATGAAGCCGCTCGTGTCGGATAAAAAAGCGCCTTCGGCGGAGGATGCCGCAAGCAAGGGCACGGTCGATGGCGCCGTGGCGCAGACCGAAACCGTACTGCCTGTGGAAAAAATTGATTTTTCCAATGTGAAGATTGAGCCGCTGTTTGAGGAATCGGTCGATTTTGATACCTTCGCTAAATCCGATTTCCGGGTGGTAAAGGTTGAAGCCTGCGAGGCAGTCGCAAAGTCTAAAAAGCTTCTTCGGTTCACTCTGGATGATGGGACTGACCGCAAGCGCACGATTTTGAGCGGTATTCATGAGTATTATGAGCCGGAAGAGCTGGTCGGAAAAACCTGTGTAGCCATAACGAACCTGCCGCCAAGAAAGATGATGGGCATTGAATCCGAGGGCATGCTCATTTCAGCCGTGTACGAGTATGACGGGAGGGAAGGGCTGCAGCTGCTGATGCTGGATGACGCGATCCCGGCCGGAGCGAAGCTTTATTAAAATCAGGCTATATACCAACGGCGGAACCCGGGAGAAGGACACAAGATACGCCAAACTGACCGCGTAAGGAGGCCGGCATGGATCTGAGGCTAACCAAGGAACGGATGAGGATGTTCTGGGAATATGGGAAGGGCCGCGTTTTTATCGCCATTGTGGCGGCCGTTGCCCTGTTCTATACGCTTTACCAGCTAACCCGGCCGGTGGTACCCGCGGCGCAGCGGTTCGACATTCTGCAAGGCGGCGTCTATGTGGAGGAAGGTATCCAGGCTTGGTCGCAGGCGCTGCTCGACGGCGTAACGGTGAATCAGACCCAAATCAATATTGAGGGCCTAACACTGGATGAATATGATGCCAGCGATGCCCAAATGGTGATGGCCAGCCGCATGACAGGCCAGGACGGCGACCTTTTCATTATCCCCTATACGGTCTATCAGGCGCTGGCAAAGAGTGATAATCTGGTCAATCTGGAGGAGCCGATCCCAGGCGATCCGGAGGGGCGCTCGGTATTGGACCGGCTGGAGCTGCCTGAGGCGGTCGAGCCGGAGCGCTGCCGCATTACCGTCACCACGACGGACGCGGGGGGAAGCGAGGTTTCGACACGGGAGATCTGTGGAATCGATGCTTCCAATATTTATGGGCTGCTGGAGATCGGTGTGGTGCCAACCGATTATGTGATCTGTATCCCCGACTATCGGGAGCTGGATTATGAGAACATCGTCCGTGTCATACAGTGGATGGTGGATGAGAAGCTTGACTATGAGGAACCGGCTACCCAGACGACGGCTGCCGAGCAGAACCAATAAAATGAAGTCCGGCTGCCCCAAACAAGGGGGCAGCCTTTTTTTGAAGAATCGAGGGTACGATGACGGAAAAAACACCGATCATCGCCATGCTGGAGGCCTATGACAAGCGGCGGACCGACCGCTGGCATATGCCAGGGCATAAAGGCGAATTTTCCCCCCTCTCTGGATCATGGGATGTGACAGAGGTGCAGGGCACCGATAACCTGCATCATCCAACTGAAGGAATCGCACAGGCGCAGCGCCTGCTGGCCCGGGCTGCAGGCGCTGCCCATAGCCATCTGCTGGTAGGCGGCTCCTCGGCTGGGCTGCACGCTATGCTGGCGATGTTGGCCCCGGGGGATGGGATCATCCTGTCCCGATGGGTTCATAAGGCTGTAGTCAATGCGGCCCAGCTGTATGGCCTTGCGCCCTGCTGGGTGCAGCCTGCCTGGGACGGGACAGAGCAGCTTCCGGAGGACCAGCCGGAAGCGCTGGTGGCGGCTATGGAGCGCAACCCGCAGGCCAAGGCGATATTGGTGACAACGCCCGACTATTACGGACGCTGTCTGCCCCTGGAGGCGATCAGCCGCTGCGCACACCGGCTGGGGATGCTGGTGCTGGTAGACAGCGCCCATGGAGCGCACTTCCCCTTTTCACCGCTGCTGCCGCCCTCTCCGTCTGCATGGGCGGACCTTTGGGTAGCCAGCGCCCATAAGACCCTTGGCGCGCTCACCCAGAGCGCCTGGCTGCACGCATCTGCCAGAGTACCGGAGGACCGACTGATGCGGAGCCTGGCCTGGGTGCAGAGCTCCAGCCCCAGCTACTGGCTGATGGCTTCACTGGACCAGGCCAGGGCTCAAGCGGAGCGCGCCGACTGGGCGGGCCTGATTGAACGATGCGAGGCCTTTCGCCGGAAGGCCGGGAAACTGGAGGGGATACAAATGTTTCCCAGCGACGATCCTACGCGTCTGGTGATTGACGTGGCGAATCGGGTAGGAAGCGGTTTGGCTGCAGCCCGGCTCCTGTCTGAAGGAGGGGTTGAGCTGGAGATGGCCGATAGCCGGCGGCTGGTGGCGATTGCCACGCCTTGGGACAGGCCGGAGAAATTTGACCGCCTGGCTTCGGCGCTGGCCCGGCTGCCCCAGAGGGAAGCGGCTATGGAACTGCCTCCGCTACCGGAGCCCGGCGAGCGGGCAGCGCCGCTTTCCTGCGCGCGGGGCCCGAGGCGAGCGATTGAATTAGCCTGCGCTGCAGGGGAAATTGCAGCGGATGCCGCCGGCGCGTATCCGCCTGGCATTGCCCTCTGGCAACCGGGAGAGCGGATTACGCCGGCGCAGGTTGCCTATTTGCAGGCCCTTGAGGCGCAAGGGGCCGAAATTTTTGGCATATATGACGGGAAGGTGGAGGTAGCTAATGGCTTATCGTTCGGTGATTTTTGATTTGGATGGCACCCTGAGCGATTCCAGTGAAGGAATTATGAAGGGCGTGCGTTACGCGATGGAGCGCTTCGGTGTGACGGATATTCCCGAGGCGACCCTGCGCCGTTTCATTGGCCCGCCGCTTTACGATACCTTTTCCCAAATCTTTGGGTTGACCTCGGAGCAGGCAGATCATGCCGTGGCCCTGTACCGGGAATATTACCTCCCCAAGGGCATGTATGAAAACCGGCTTTATCCTGGCATTAAGGAGCTGCTGGAACGGCTGAAGGAAGCTAGCGTTGC
>JAQXRK010000281.1 GCA_029218485.1 bacterium
TTTTGCTGGAGTTTTTGGAGCTTTTTGGCAATGTTTTGAACTTTACCTGGCAGCAGGGGCTGATGATCGTGGTCGGCTGCGTGCTGGTGTATCTCGCGATCGTGCATGAGATGGAGCCGACGCTCCTGCTCCCGATGGGCTTCGGCGCGATCCTGGTCAATCTGCCGTTTGTGAACACCGAGGCGATTGAAACGCTGTTCAACGCCGGCATCGCCACGGAGCTGTTCCCGCTGCTGCTGTTCATCGGCATCGGCGCGATGATCGACTTCGGCCCGCTGCTCTCCAACCCGAAGATGATGCTCTTCGGCGCCGCCGCGCAGTTCGGCATCTTCTTCACGCTGATCGTGGCAAGGCTGATCGGCTTTGACATGAACGACGCGGCCTCCATCGCCATCATCGGCGCGGCGGACGGCCCGACCTCCATCTACGTGTCGCAGGTGCTCAAATCCAACTATCAGGGCGCGATCATGGTCGCCGCCTATTCGTACATGGCGCTCGTGCCGATCGTGCAGCCGCCGATCATCCGCCTCATCACGACGAAGAAGGAGCGGCAGATCCGCATGGCGTATGCGCCCGCGGCCATCAGCAAGCGCACGCGCATCCTGTTCCCGATCATCGTGACGATCGTGGCCGGCACGATTGCGCCCAAGTCCGCGGAGCTGATCGGCTTTTTGATGTTCGGCAACCTGATCCGCGAGTGCGGCGTGCTCGGCTCGCTCAGCGACAGCGCGCAGAACCAGCTTGCAAACCTCGTGACGCTGCTGCTCGGCATCTCGGTCGCGTTCCGCATGAAGGCGGAGATGTTCGTGACGCTCGAAACGCTCGCGATCATCGCGCTCGGCCTCGTGGCGTTCGTGTTCGATACGGTGGGCGGCGTGTTCTTCGCAAAGCTGCTGAACCTGTTCTCGAAGAACAAGGTGAACCCGATGATCGGCGCGGCCGGCATTTCGGCGTTTCCGATGGCCTCCCGCGTGGTACACAAGATGGGCCGCGAGGAGGATCCGTACAACTATCTGCTCATGCACGCCGCGGGCGCGAACGTCAGCGGCCAGATTGCCTCGGTGATTGCGGGCGGCCTGATCCTCTCGCTCGTCGCCGGACTGTAAGGAGGTTTTCCGATGCGCTTTGTATTCAACCCCGCTTCGCTGCCCGAAACGCTCTTGATGACGCTCAAGGGAATGGTGGGCATCTTTGTTGTGATCGGCGTGATCATGCTTGCCATATGGGTGCTCAACAAGATCGCAAAACCGAAAGACAATTCATAATTGCATCGGAGCCGGAACGCGCGCTGCACCGCGTGGACCGGCTCCGATTTCTGTCTGTACCGGCATGTGCGCCATACCGACACTCTATTTCAGCAAGGGACGGAGCCGAACGAATGACGATTACGATACAGGAGTTTTTTTCGCAGCTGTTTACCAACCTGCCATTTTTGCTGACCGTGCTGCTGACGACGGGCGTGATCCTCGTCAACGGATGGACGGACGCGCCGAACGCGATCGCCACGTGCGTGTCCACGCGCGCCATGCGGCCGCAGACGGCCATCCTCATGGCGGCGGTCATGAACTTCTTCGGCGTGCTGGTGATGACGCTCATCAACGCCAAGGTGGCGGCGACGATTTCCAACATGGTCAATTTTGACGCGCACCCGGACTACGCGCTCATCGCGCTGTGCGCGGCGCTGTTTGCGATCGTGATCTGGGCGGTGGCCGCCTGGGTCTTCGGCATCCCCACGAGCGAGAGCCACGCGCTCATCGCCGGCATCTCGGGCGCGGCCATCGCGCTCAACAACGGCCTCTCGGGCATCAACGGCGCGGAGTGGGTCAAGGTCATCTACGGCCTTGTGCTGTCCACGATCCTCGGCTTCGGGCTGGGGTTTCTCGTGGTCAAGCTCGTCGCATTTCTCGCGCGCGGCATCGACCGGCGGCGCACGGTGCGCTTTTTCGGCGGCGCGCAGATCGCCGGCGCGGCGGCCATGGCGTTCATGCACGGCGCGCAGGAGGGGCAGAAGTTCATGGGCGTGTTCATGCTCGGCATGTTCCTCGCGCGCGGAAGCGCCGCCGCGGGCGGGGAGTTTGTGATCCCGCTCTGGCTGATGGCGTTCTGTTCGCTGGTGATGGGCGTGGGCACATCGATCGGCGGCTACCGCATCATCAAGTCGGTCGGCATGGACATGGTGAAGCTTGAGAAGTACCAGGGCTTTTCGGCGGACATCGCCGCGGCCGGCTGCCTGCTCATTTCGAGCATATTCGGCATCCCCGTGAGCACGACGCACACCAAGACGACGGCCATCATGGGCGTGGGCGCGGCGCGGCGGTTGAGCGCGGTCAACTGGGGCGTTGTGCGGGAGATGGTGCTCACATGGGTGCTGACGTTCCCGGGCTGCGGCCTGATCGGGTTTTTGATGGCAAAGCTGTTTTTTGTGATTTTCTAACGCGGCAGAACGAAAGAAAGGACAGAGACGATGGCACGCAAGGAGAAAAACGACTATTTTCAGATGATCCTGAGCCAAATGCAGCACACGCACGACGCAGCGGTGCTGCTCGAGGGCATCCTCACGGACTATCATGTGGAGCTGCTCCCTTCCAACCGGCGGCGCATGCATGAGATCGAGCACGGCGCAGACCTGCTCAAGCATGACATGATGGAGAACCTCATCCGCGAATTCCTTCCGCCCATCGAGCGGGAGGACCTGCGCGCGCTGTCGGAGCAGATCGACACCGCGACCGACCTGATCGAGGATGTTGTGAACAAGGTCTATATCTACAACGTCCAGCGCGTGCGCCCGGAGGCGCTCGAGTTTACAAGCCTCATCCGATCCGCGACGGGCAACCTCGTGCGCGTGGCGGAAAACCTCGGGGAGTTCCGCAAGAACGGCGCGGCGATCGAGCGCTGCATCGTGGATGTGAACCGGCTTGAGGAGGACGGCGACCGGCTGTACATCGAGTGCATGGCGCGCCTGTTCCGCGAGGAGGGCGACATGCTGAACCTGCTCGCATGGCGCGACCTGTTCAACAGCCTCGAGCAGTGCATGGACGCGTGCGAGCACGTGGCCGATGTGATCGAGAGCGTGATCCTGAAGAACAGCTGACGGCGCAGGGCAGCGAGGACTTCCCGGC
>JAQXRK010000282.1 GCA_029218485.1 bacterium
ATGGAACAAAAAGGAGAGACGATGCGTCTCTCCTTTCGGAAGGGGTGTTGCCACCCGGCCGGGGTCATTTCGCGGCGTAGGAGCCGCACAGACTTTCCCGCTTATCACCGCTGTGGCAATCGCAGCAGGGCTTGACTTCGATCCGGTCAAGATTGCACTCGCTACCCTGCTTGTTGAAGCGACAGCTCGTCACTTCACAGCCAATGGTCTGATGTCCGCATTTGCTGTCCATGGTTTGTTCCTCCTTCCGGCATCTTGCCGCCCTCGTGGCGACAAGTGTATTCTGCGCCGGATGCGGCCGGGTTATACCCGTTTTTTGAAAAAAAGGACAAACGAAAAGCCGCCCCGGCAGGAACCGGGTGCGGCGGCGGTTGCAAAGGATGTTGGTATGGCTGTCGGCGTCGCGCACCGGCCGGCATGCCCCTCCGTCAGGAGAACAGCTTTTTGCCAAAGCGCCCGAGCAGCAGCATCAGCGGCATGCCGAGCACATAGCACGCCACGGCCTGTCCGGCCGCGACATACAGCACGGCGAGCGGATACGACACCGGAACGCCGTACGCATACACGAGCAGCGCGCCGACGATCAGCCCGTTGAACACGACCGACGGGAGCGGCAGCAGCCACTTGGGCATGCCGCGCTTGGCCATGCGCCAGGTGAGCAGCGCGGCCAGCAGCGTTGCGAGCGAGCCGAACACGACGTCGTACGCCACGGCGCCGCTGATCAGGTTGAACAGCAGGCAGCCGATGAACAGCCCCGGCACGGCCGCGCCGGTGAACACGGGCAGAATGGTCAGCGCTTCGCTGATGCGGCACTGCACCAGCCCGGAGGCGATGGGCTGCACCGCCAGCGACAACAGGATGTACAGCGCGGCAATGATCGCCGCGCGGGTGATGGAACGGGTATTCATAGGTCCTCCAGCAGACGACGCACCTCGGCAGCGCCGTCCGCGTGCGTGCGTTCAGAATCGATGGTCAGCAGTTCGCCGTCCCTCACGGTCATGCGGCCGTTGACGAACACATAGTCCACGGGCCGGTGATAGCCCACCGTACCGAAGAGGTTGGCCGCGTCGCGATCCGCGCAGAGCAGCTCCATGCGGTCGCAGCGGATGGCGAACAGGTCGGCGGCGCAGCCCACGGCGATCTGGCCGATGTCGTCCCGGCCGAGCAGGCGCGCGCTGCCGCGCGTGGCGATCTTGAGCAGCGTATAGCCGGTGGGCGCGCGGTCCCCGGACGTCAGCCGGTGCAGCAGGTAGGCCGTGCGCAGCTCCTCGAGCAGGTTGGAGGCGTCGTTCGACGCGCTGCCGTCCACCGCGAGGCCGACCGGCACGCCCAGCTCGAGCATCTCCGGCAGGCGCATGACGCCGCTTGCGAGCTTCATGTTCGAGCAGGGGCAGTGTGCCACGCCCGTCCCCGTTGCGGCGAGGGCGCGCAGCTCCGCATCGTTGAAGTGGATGCCGTGCGCATAGAACACATCCGGCCCGGTCCAGCCGAGCGATTCCATATAGGCGAAGGGGCGCATGCCGGTCTTTTCGATCGTAAAGCGCTCCTCATCCTTCGTTTCGCACAGGTGCGTGTGCAGCCGCACGCCATACTGCCGCGCGAGGACGGCGCTCTCGCGGAGCAGCTCGGCCGTGACCGAGAACGGCGAGCAGGGCGCGACCACCATTTGCCGCATGGAGAAGCGCGACGGATCGTGATATGCTTCGATGAGACGGGCGCAGTCCCGCAGGATCGGATCAACCGCCTGCACGACCGAGTCCGGCGGCAGGCCGCCGTCCTTCTTCGACAGGCTCATGCTCCCGCGCGAGGCGTGCATGCGCATGCCGAGCTGCTCCGCCGCCGCAAACTGCGCGTCGATCAGCCCGTCGGCGCCGGCGGGGAACACATAGTGGTGGTCGAAGCAGGTCGTACAGCCGTAGCGCATCAGCTCGCCCATGCCGGCGAGGGAGCTGTAATAAACGGTGTCGGCGTTCAGCCCCTTCCAGATCTCATACAGCGCGGTCAGCCAGTCGAACAGCTCAAAGCCCTGTACGGCCGGCAGGTTGCGCGTGAAATACTGGTACAGATGGTGGTGCGTGTTGACCAGACCGGGATAGACGAACAGATCCTTTGCGTCGATGACGGCGGCGCCGTCCGCAGAGAGACCCTCGCCGATGGCCGCGATGGCCGGGCCGTCGAGCAGGACGTCCACGCCGGTCAGGACGCGGTCGGAATCGTCGCAGGTGACGAGCGTATGCACGTGTTTCAGCAGCGTTTTCATGAATTTATTATAGCGGAAGCTTTTCCAAATGTACAGCTTGTGATATACTGTTACGGACTGATTTTTTTCGGAACAAAGGGGGTGAGCGGGTTGATCGAGGTTCGCAACGTGTCGTTCCGCTATCAGGCGCAGCCGGAGGAAGCCGGGCGCGCGGAGGCGGAGGCGCCGGGCGCGGACGCGCCGATTCTGTCCGATATTTCGCTCACGATACAGACCGGGGAGATGCTCGCCATCGTCGGGCACAACGGCTCGGGCAAGAGCACGCTCGCCAAGCACCTGAACGCGCTGCTCACGCCGACCGCGGGCGAGGTGCTCGTGGACGGCATGGATACGCGCGATGAGAACAACACGCTCGAGATCCGCCGCCGCGTGGGGCTGGTGTTCCAGAACCCGGACAACCAGCTCGTGACGACCATCGTTGAGGAGGACGTCGGGTTCGGGCCGGAAAACCTCGGTGTGCCGCCGAAGGAGATCCGCGCGCGCGTCGACGCGGCGCTCGCCGACGTCGGCATGACGGCCTATGCGGCCGGCGCGAGCCACGCGCTCTCCGGCGGGCAGAAGCAGCGCATCGCCATCGCCGGCATGCTGGCCATGCAGCCGGAGGTGCTCGTGCTGGACGAGGCGACCGCCATGCTCGACCCGAAGGGGCGGCAGGAGGTGCTTTCGATCGCCGACCGGCTCCACCGCGAGCGCGGCATCACGGTCGTCATGATTACGCAGTACATGGAGGAGGTCGTCGGCTGCGACCGCGTTGTCGTCATGGATGGCGGGCGGATCGCGATGACCGGCACGCCGCGGGAGCTGTTTTCCCGCGCGGACGAGCTGCGCGCCTGCGGGCTCGACACGCCGGACGCCGTGCAGATGCGGGACGCGCTCGTGCAGAGCGGGGTGCCGCTTGCGGGCGACCCGATTTCGATAGAGGAGCTTGCGGATTCGATATGGCAATCGTTATCGAACAGGTAACCTATGATTACCAGATGCCGTCCGGCGGCGCGCCGGGCGGAAAGGGAAAGAAGCGGAAGGCCGGGGCGCAGCAGGAGGTTGCCGTGCGCGAAACGGCCCTTTCCGGCGTGAGCCTGACCGTTCAGGAGGGGGAGTTCCTCGGGATCATCGGCCATACCGGCTCGGGCAAGAGCACGCTCGTGCAGCTCATGAACGGGCTGCTGCTGCCGAGCGCGGGCAGCGTGACGGTCGATGGGTTTGACACGCGGGACAAGCAGCAGCGCCGTGAGGCGCGCGCGCGCGTGGGGCTGGTGTTCCAGTACCCGGAGTATCAGCTCTTTGAGGAGACGGTGGAGAAGGACGTGGCCTTCGGCCCGAAGAACCTCGGCCTCTCCGAGGAGGCATGCATGGAGCGGGCGCACGAGGCGCTCGGTCTGGTCGGGCTTGACCCGGAACGGTTTGCAAAGAAATCGCCGTTCGACCTCTCCGGCGGAGAAAAGCGTCGCGCGGCGCTCGCCGGGATTCTGGCCATGCGGCCGAAATATCTGGTGCTGGACGAGCCGATGGCGGGCCTCGACCCGCATGGCCGGCGCGCGATCCTCGATATGCTGGAGCAGCTGCGCAGGGACACCGGCTGCACGGTCATCATGATCTCGCACTCGATGGACGATGTGGCGCGCCACGCCGACCGCGTTGCGGTCATGGCGCACGGCCGCCTCGTGATGCTCGGCGCGGCGGAGGAGGTGTTCTCCCGCGCGGACGAGCTCACCGGCCTCGGGCTGAACGTGCCGCAGGCGGCGAAGCTGGCGTGCCTGCTGCGCGCGCGGGGGCTGGATGTGCCGCCGGATGCGGTGCATCCGGAGCAGGTGACGGACTGGATTCTGACCTACGGGGGGTGGCGCGCATGAACATCACGCTCGGCCAGTTTGTCCCCGGCAACAGCGCGGTGCACCGGCTCGATCCGCGCACAAAGCTCATCGGCATGATCGCATACATCGTGCTGGTATTCCTCGTTCAATCCATCCCGGTGTTTCTGGTGCCGTGCCTGTTTGTGGTGCTCGCGCTGCTGCTCTCCGGCGTGCCGCTCTCCTATGTGGGGTCGAGCCTGAAGCCGATGAAGTGGCTGCTCGTGTTCATGTTTGTCATCAACCTGTTCTTCACGCAGGGAGAGCGCGTGATCTTTGCGTGGTGGATCGTGCGGATCACGGTCGAGGGCGTGCGGCAGGCGGTGTTCATCTCGATGCGCCTGATCCTGCTCGTGGCCGGCACCTCCATGCTCACGCTCACCACCTCGCCCATCGCGCTCACGGACGGGCTGGAACGGCTCATGAAGCCGCTCGCCGCCGTTCGGTTCCCCGCGCATGAGATGGCGATGATGATGACCATCGCGCTGCGGTTCATCCCGCTGCTGATCGAGGAGACCGACCGCATCCGCAAGGCGCAGCTGGCGCGCGGCGCGGACTTTGAATCCGGCAACCTGATTGCGCGCGCCAAGGCGATGCTGCCGGTGCTCGTGCCGCTGTTCATCTCGGCGTTCCGCCGCGCGGACGAGCTGGCCATGGCCATGGAATCGCGCTGCTACCACGGCGGCGAGGGCAGGACCCGCATGCGCGAGCTGCGCTTTTCGCGCCTGGATGTGTGCGCGGCGCTGGTGATGGCCGCGTTCCTGGCGGCCGTGCCCGTGATACAGATATGGCTGTGAAGCGCGTTCGCCTCATCATTCAATACGACGGAACGGAATATGTCGGCTGGCAGACGCAGCCCAACGGCGTCACCGTGCAGGCGGAGCTGGAGCGCGCTCTCCTTGAGGTCACGGGCGAGCGGATCGCCCTCCACGGCTCCGGCCGCACGGACAGCGGCGTGCACGCGCGGGCGCAGGTCGCCCACTTCGACACCGGCGCGCGCATGGCGGCCGACAAGTTTGCCGTTGCGCTCAACACCCATCTGCCGCGCGACATCCGCGTGCTCTGGAGCGAGGAGACGGACGCGCAGTTCCACGCCCGCTTCAGCGCCAAGCAGAAGCAGTACCGCTATGTGATCCAGCTCGGCCCGCACGCGCTGGTGGCAACGCGCCGCACCGCGCTGCACGTCCATACCGCGCTCGATGTGCCGCTCATGCGGCAGGCGGCGGCCGACTGCGTCGGCACGCACGACTTTGCGGCGTTCATGTCCGCCGGCGTGACGATGGAGAACACCGTGCGCACCATCTTTTCCTCGGAATGGACGCAGGCCGGGCCGTACCTGACCTACGACGTTGCCGGCAGCGGGTTTCTCTACAATATGGTGCGCATTCTCGCGGGCACGATGCTCGAGATCGGCAAGCATGCGCTGCCGCCGGACGCGGTGAAGCGGGCGATTGCCTCAAAGCGGCGCGGCGACGCGGGGGCGACGGCGCCCGCGCACGGGCTGACGCTCTACCGCGTGCGCTACCCGGGGTTCGATACGGAGGAGCGGCTCACCGCGGCCTACGGGGGCGCGCTGCCGGATATGTTTTGATGGATGCGGTTGGCTGACACCGCGGGCGATGCCGCAGGATGCGGTGAAGCTGGCGCGGTTGCTGACACTTGCGGGCGCGGCTGGTTGATGCCCGTAGGAGTGGCGGACGTGTTTTGCAAACGCGGTTGCTGATAATCGGGCGTTGCCGCAGGATGCGTTTCGCGGGCGCGGTCGGCGATGCTTGCGGGCGCGGCGGGTGTGTTGCACGGTTGCGGTCGATGACACCGCGGGCGATGCTGGAAGAAACGGGGGCTTTGCCATGGCCATGACGCACGAGGAGGGCATGCGGCTTGCGCTTGCCGAGGCGCGCCGGGCGTTCGACGAGGACGAGGTGCCGGTGGGCGCCGTCGTGGTGCGCGGCGACGCGGTGATCGCCAGCGCGCACAACCGGTCGGTCGCCTGGGCGGACGGCACGGCGCACGCGGAGCTGCTCGCCATGCAGGCGGCGGCAAGGCAGCTCGGCGGCAGGCTGACGGACTGCACGCTCTATGTGACGCTGGAGCCGTGCGCCATGTGCGCGGGCGCGGCGGTCAACCTCCGGCTCGGGGAGCTGGTCTTCGGCGCGTTCGACGCGCGCGCGGGCTGCTGCGGCTCGGTGTTCGACCTGACGGACCACTGCTTTCTGCATTCGGTCAAAACGTGGGGCGGTGTTCTGGAGCGCGAGGCGGCAAAACTTCTTTCGGATTTCTTTGATGCAAAGCGTTGCAATTTATAGCCGTTTCCTGTATACTGTTTTCTGTTGAAGCGTGTCCGCGTGTGCGGCACGGCGACATCCGTGCAGAGGTATCGAAGTGGTCATAACGGGGCTGACTCGAAATCAGTTTGGCGGAAACGTCACGTGGGTTCGAATCCCACCCTCTGCGCCACAACAAAGCACCCATGCAAAGCATGGGTGCTTTGTTGTACATGAAGATGGTT
>JAQXRK010000283.1 GCA_029218485.1 bacterium
CGGCAAGGGCTCTACCATCCTGTTCTGGGTCCTGATCGTGGTGCTGGTCGCGCTGATCCTCGGCCTTGGATGGCTGTTCATCAGCAAAAACGGCGGATTTGACAATGTGATCGGCAAGCTGTTCGGCGGCGGCACGGCCACAACCACGCCGGGGCTGACGGATGGCGACAGCACGCCGGATCCGAACACCGTGATTACGACCGACGGCATGAACGCCTCGATCGAACCGGCAACGCTGAACAACGGCAGCGAGGGCTTCCTGATCACCGTCAACGCGCCGAACGGCAGCGTGCTGCACATCATTACCGACGCCGCGCTCGATTCCGACCGCGTGACGATCTCGCAGGATAACGCCGTGAAGGTCATGGTGCCCAAGGAAGTGTTCCTGCCCGGCGACTATGCGGACACCGCCACCGTGTCCGTCATGCCGCAGCTCGAGATCATTTCGCCCGACGGCACGACGACCCAGCTGCAGGTGCCCGCGGTATCCATTACGTTGCAGCCGCTGACGCTCACCATTACCGAGCCTGCGATGCTGAGCGTGGAGCAGAAGCCGGACAACGGCCCGATCACGATTCAGGGCACGGTCGACGATCATACGGTCGAGGTCTATGTCAACGACAACCCGGTGCCGGTCTATGAGGGCGGCCAGTTCCAGACCGAGGTCACGCCGGAGGTCGACCCGGAGAACGGCGGAGAGATCGTCGTAACCGCCAAGAAGAAGAACCGCGTCACCGCAACGCAGACCATCGTGGTCACGCCGTATGTGGTGAAGGATCTCGACATGGCGATCACCACGGAGGTCAATGACCTGCGCGCCGAGAAGGACAGCGTTGTCGTCAACGGCACGGTCACAACGGGCGCGACCATCAAGGTGACCTGCGATTCCGACAAGGTGACCTGCGGCGAAACGATCGTGACCGCTACGGGTACGTTCTCCTGCCCGGTGACCATTGCGGAGGACGGCTTCTATATGCTCACCGTCACCGGTACGCTTGAAGGCTATCATGACACCGAGATCACATGCTTTGTGGAGCGCGTGCCGACCAGTTCGACCGCCTTCAAAAAGAAGTGTACCGACATCAGCAAGATCTACAGCAAGCTGGTGGATGGGTCGACCACGAGCGCCAACATCGTGCTCAAGGGCAAGATCAAGGAGATCGTGTCCACCATGCCGTACACCATCGTCAAGGTGGAGCTGTCGGACGGCAAGGAGGTCATGGTCTGCAACCGCAGCCTGAAGAACACGCTGGCGGAGGACGATATCGGCAGGACCAAGGAGATCGCGGGCGTTTATGCCGGTCTGTATCCGGATACGGAGCTGCCGTATGTCTGGGGCTGGTTCATCTGGAACAAATAACGCATGAAGATTTGGGCCAGAGTAATGCAGGCGCACAGGATCCAGCGGGATGTTGTGCAGACATTTGACTTGGAAAAGCCCTCGGATACGGAGGGATGGAACCCGGTGCTGATCGAGCTGTGCAAGCCGCTCGATCTGGCGCGGCCGGTCATGCTGGATAAACACGTGCGGGAGCTCGAGCGGTTCGGCCGGACGGCGTTCCTCCCCAACGATTTCATGGAGAGCGTGTCGTTTGACCGGTTTGAGATCGAGCTGTTCCCGGAGAAAAAGAAAAACAACTGATGTATAAGATCACTCCTTTGGCGACACTCTAATGCCAAAGGAGTGATTTTTTATGAATACGATAGCATTGATTCTCATGATCATCGGCGCGTTGAACTGGGGTTTGGTCGGCCTGTTCCAGTATGATCTGGTGGCAGCGATCTTTGGCGGCATGTCCGGCGTCGTATCGCGCATCATCTACACGATCGTCGGCATTGCGGGCATATGGGGCATTACGATGCTGTTCCGCCGCGACGACCGCCATCACAGCGCCGAGGGCGACTGAAGCGCCCCGTTTGCGCCGGCAACATCCCTCTCAGAACCGATTCCCCCTGGCAGTGCCAGACGCAGCATGGCATGCCATGACAAGCAGCATGGCGCGATCCACCGGATCGCGCCGCTGCTTTTTGGTTCTTGCGCAATTATAGTTTCTATATTATACTGAGCGGTATTCAAGGTTGATGCAGAAGGCGAGGGAAACCGGGATGTGCGGTATCGTAGGCTATACGGGTGGAAACGATTGTCAGCAGATTCTTATGGACGGTCTGGAAGCGCTTGCCTATCGCGGGTATGATTCTGCGGGGATTGCCGTTTGGGACGGGCAGGATTTGGTGCTGAAGAAGACCAAGGGCCAGCTCTCCCGGCTGGGCGAACTGCTGGAGCGGGAGCCCGTGCAGGGCCGCTGCGGCATCGGCCATACGCGCTGGGCAACGCACGGAGAGCCCTCCGACATCAATTCCCATCCGCATACGGACGGCGGCCGCCAGATTGCGCTCGTGCACAACGGCATCATCGAAAATTATCAGAAGCTGAAGACCATGCTCATGGCAAAGGGCTGCCGGTTCGTATCCGAAACGGATACCGAGGTGATCGCGCAGCTGCTCGGCAACCTGTACATGGGCGACGCGCTGTCGGCGCTGCTCGCGGCGATGCGGCTGCTCGAGGGCTCCTTTGCGCTGGCCATCCTGTTCCGCGATGAGCCGGATACGATCTATTGCGCCTGCAAGGACAGCCCGATGGTCGTCGGCAGCGGCGAGAGAGGCAGCTTTGTGGCATCCGATATTCCGGCGCTGCTGCCGCATACGCGCGATGTATGCTTCATGGAGGATCGCCAGATCGCCGTGCTGCACCCGGATCACATCGAGTATTTCAACGAATTCGGACAGAGCATCGAAAAGTCGCTGACCCATATTGACTGGGATGTGGAGGCGGCGCAGAAGGGCAATTACGAGCACTTCATGATGAAGGAGATCTGCGAAGAGCCCATCGCCCTCAAAAAGACGATTGAGCAGTATGCAAACGCCAGAACGCGCTCGCTCAAGAACGACTGCTTCCCGTGGACGGCGGAGGAGGCCCGCGCGCTCAAACGGCTGACGATCGTCAGCTGC
Source organism: bacterium (assembly GCA_029218485.1). Lineage (GTDB taxonomy): Bacteria > Bacillota > Clostridia > Christensenellales > CAG-138 > Aphodomorpha. The sequence goes on from JAQXRK010000283.1 coordinate 3,010, forward strand.
GGAACGGCCTACCATGCGGCGCTGCTCGGAAAGAAGTTCCTCGAGCAGCTTGCCGGCGTGCCGGTGGATGTGGATATCGCGTCCGAATTCCGCTATGGCGAAACGCGGCTCGGCGAGGGCGATTCGCTCATGGTCATCAGCCAGTCCGGCGAGACGGCGGATACGATCGCGGCGCTGCGCATGGCAAAGGCGCGCGGGTGCCGCACGGTGGCCGTCTGCAATGTGATCGGCAGCACGATTGCGCGCGATGCCGAGCAGGTGCTCTTTACCTACGCGGGGCCGGAGATCGCCGTTGCGGCGACCAAGTCCTATCTGACGCAGATCGCCGTGCTGTATCTGCTTGCGCTCGATCTGGCGCAGAAGCGCGGATGCATGACCGACAAGCAGGTCGAAGAGCGCATCGGCGAGATGTTCGATCTGCCGGAGCGGATGCAGGAGATTCTGGACAACCGCGAGCGGATTCAGTATTTTGCGAGCCGGTCGTTCTCCGTCCGGCATGTGTTCTTCATCGGCCGGGGCATCGATCACGCGCTGGCGATGGAGGCGGCGCTCAAGCTCAAGGAGATCTCCTATATCCATTCGGAGGCGTATGCGGCCGGTGAGCTCAAGCACGGCACGATCGCGCTGATTGAGGATGGTTCGCTGGTGGTTGCGCTGGCCACGCAGAAGCGCCTGCTCTCTAAGATGGCCAGCAACATGGAGGAGGTTCGCGTGCGGGGCGCGCATGTGCTGGCGCTGACCAACGGCCCTGCGGACGCGGTTCGGAACAACTCCCATGAACAGTGGGAGCTGCCGGCGGTTGACGACACGCTTGCGCCGTTCCTCGCCATCGTGCCCATGCAGCTGCTCGCCTATTACATGGCCGTGCAGAAGGGCTGCTCGGTCGACCGGCCGCGCAATCTGGCAAAGAGCGTGACGGTGGAGTAACCGCGCGCTCATCGGTTTTCTGCAAAACCCGGCGATGCCGCCGGGAAGCGGACGGGCGGACAATGCTGCGGCCACGGATGGCCGGGCGGGAACGAGATGGTTTCCATTTGGAAGGATCAAGCAGCGCTCTATGGAGGATTGCGGCACGGCGCTGCTTTTGCGTTTCCCGCGTG
>JAQXRK010000284.1 GCA_029218485.1 bacterium
GCTGGGGGTCATCGGAATTATCTATGAAGCACGGCCGAATGTGACCGCGGACGCCATTGGCCTTTGCATGAAATCCTCCAATGCCTGTATATTGCGGGGCGGTTCCGAGGCGATACACACGAATATTGCCGTTGCAAATTGTCTTTCTGCTGCTGCATACAGCGCGGGCATTCCTGAGGGCGCGATACAGCTTGTGCAGGACACCACGCGCGAGGCAGCGACGGAAATGATGCGCCTGAACGGCATGATCGATGTGCTGATCCCGCGTGGTGGGGCTGGTCTGATCCGTTCCGTGGTTGAGAATGCGACCGTTCCGGTCATTGAAACCGGTTCGGGTGTCTGCCATGTTTATGTGGATCGGTTTGCGGATATCGACATGGCGGCACGGATTGTGGCCAACGCAAAGTGTTCCCGACCGGCCGTCTGCAATGCCTGTGAAACCATGCTGATCCACGAAAGCATTGCAGCTACAGCTCTGCCTAAAATTGCAGATGCGCTTGCAGCTTACCATACGGAGATTCGCGGCTGCTCAAAAACCTGCTGGATTCTTCCAACAGCAATCCCGGCGACCGAAGCGGATTGGGCGACCGAATACGGCGATTATATTATTTCTGCAAAGATCGTTTCCGATGTAGAAGAAGCCATTGCGCATATCCACCGATATGGCACGCGGCACAGCGAGGCGATCATTACTGAACATTTGCCCACGGCTGAGCGCTTCCTGAATGCTGTCGATGCAGCGGCTGTTTATGTGAACGCGTCCACGCGCTTTACGGACGGTGAGGAATTTGGCTTTGGCGCAGAGATCGGGATCAGTACGCAAAAGCTGCATGCGCGTGGTCCGATGGGGTTACATGAATTGACCAGTGTCAAATATGTTGTCCGCGGTAACGGACAGGTTCGATGAAGGGGGAAGGGAAGATGCAAAAGATTCAGCTCATAGCGTTGGACATCGATCAAACGCTGACTTGTCAAAAGGACGTGATCAGTCCACGCAATCTCGCTGCCATTCGCGCTGCGCAGAAAAAGGGAGTGTTTGTCACCATAGCAACGGGGCGTGGCTTTCTTTCCAGCAAAAAGATTTGGACACAGTTGGAGATAGAGGGGCCCACCATACAATACGGCGGTGCTATGTTGGTGCATTCTCCCGATGGAAAGCCCATTTCCGTGGATGCACTACCAGCGGATCTGGTCAAAGATGCGCTGGAATTGGCCAACGGTTACGGAATCCATGCGCAGATTTTTGATGGGGATACGGTCGTAGCGGAGAGGGATTGTCCGTTTTTTACGTTTTATCACGAGCGGACGAATCTTCCATACCGAATCGATCCAGCGCTGCGTGAAAAAAGACAAGAGAATGTACCGAAAGTGCTCGCCTATGCTGAGCCCGAACAGGCGTTGAAGTTCCAGCAGGAATTTCAGACGGCGCTGGCCGGACGCGCGGATGTTACGATCTCGCAGCCGGGTTTCATTGAAATCAACGGATGCGCTGTGTCAAAGGCTTCCGCACTGGAGAAGCTGGCCGGAATGATGGACATTCCGCAGGAAGCCGTCGCAGCAATCGGCGACAGCACGCTGGATTTGAGCATGATCCGCTGGGCTGGCTGTGGCGTGTGCGTCGCCAATGGAACGCCAAACGTACTCCAGGAGGCGGATCTCATTGTGCCGTCCTGCCAGGAGGATGGCGTTGCATACTATATTGAAAACTATGTGCTGTGATGAATCCGGAGGGCTTCAAAAAAGCATATTTGCCTGTACGGAACGGTGCAACCGCGGCTGCTCAAGCGAGGATGAGTGCCCGAGTCTGATCGCTGGATGCCCCTGCATGGTATTTTTGATAGAGTTGCTCTGGAAAGTGTTATAAAGCATGCATTCATCACAGCAAGCGGTTTGCTGGTTGCAGAGTAGCGCATAACGCAACATGACATGAATCGCCCGAATGGTCCTTTGAACTGTTCGGGCATTCCTTTGCGTAAAGCTGTAGGTTAAATTTTGTATTGAGAGGTACGGCGCCATGGGCCAAAGAGAGACCAACAGAGATTCCTATAATCAGATCGTGGCTGAATGGTCAGCCTTCCGAAACAGATGTCCAATCAATTCGTGTGTCCGGGAGCTTTGCGAACGGCTTCCAATTACGTCCCGGGTCTTGGATGTTGGATGCGGCACAGGGCATCCTATAGACGTTTACCTCAATGATAACGGTTTTTCCGTTGTAGGCATCGATATTTCGGAAAACATGATTCATGAAGCGCAAAAGCTGCATCTCTCTCATGCGGCATTTGAGGTGGCGGATTATTTGGAGTTTCACAGCGCTGAGAAGTTCGATGCTATTATCGCAT
>JAQXRK010000285.1 GCA_029218485.1 bacterium
CGGGGGCGGTTAGCGCGGACGCCGGTGCGTTCAGAAGAAGCATCGGGTGCCATGGCGCGGCCTGTGTACTCTTGCCCACGCAGCAGCTGCGAAGTTTTGCGTCCTAACGAAACATTGATAAAAGTGTGTTTGCTCTTGTTCGCGCAGCAGGAGCGAAGTCCGGAAGCGCGCGTGGACGAACGTCGGATTGGTCTCCTCGGTGATCCGCGCAGCAGCCGCGAAGTCCGGAAGCGTGCGGACGCGGCAGGGCGCTATGCTTTCAACTCAAAGCTGCTCCGGTGGCAGGTCAGGATTCCTTCACGCTGCATTTTGCCGAGTTCGCCGGACATGGCGCTGCGGTCAACGCCGAGATAGTCCGCAAGCTGCTGCCGGTTGAACGGGATGGTGAACCGATAGCTGCCGGACCGCTTGGCCTGTTCGGAAAGGTAGGACAGCAGCCGGCCGCGGATGGTCTTTGAGGACGTATGCAGGCTGCGCAGAGAAAGCGCAAGATTGTTCTGCGCCAGAATCTGCAGCAGGTTTCGTATGAGCTGGTTGTGGTGCGCGCAGGATTGGGGGCAGGTTGTGAGCACCCGCGCTGCGTTGAGAAACAGGACGTCGCTGCTTTCGCAGGCAATGACGCTCGCCATCAGTGGCTCTCCGGGGAGGAACGCATAGGTCTCCGCGAACATCTGCCCGGCCTCCGCATGGGCGAGGATGGTCTTGTTTCCCCACACATCATCGATCTCGATGTTGGCGCTGCCGGAGAGTATCAGCCCCATGCTGCTCACGCATTCGCCGGCGCGGAGGATCGCGTCGCCCTTCCGGTAGTGCTTCTTGTATCCGCCAAGGCATTGCAGCATCGCCTTGGCCTCCTCCGCATTCGTGCCGCGGAACAGCATGGTATTGGTCAAAAAAGAATCCATCATAATCATGTCCATTTCGTTGTTTTGACAACATACTTGATGCAATGATTATAGTATGCTGCAATCAGACAATCAATGAGTGAAACGGAGGTTTTCTGTATGATACGCAAGATCATCCAAATCGACGAGGCACGGTGCAACGGCTGCGGGGCCTGCGCTGCCGCCTGTCACGAGGGGGCTATCGGCATGGCGCACGGCAAGGCAAAGCTCCTGCGGGACGACTACTGCGACGGGTTGGGCGACTGCCTGCCCGCCTGCCCAACCGGGGCGATCACGTTCGTGGAGCGGGAGGCCGCCGCATACGACGAGGCGGCCGTGCAGGCCGGCAAGCGGAAGCGGAGCGGACGGCTGCCCGGCGGCTGTCCTGGCACGCGGGCAAGAAGCATCGCTCACCGCGAATGCAGCGGCGGGGAGCGGCCGGGCGGGGAAGAACCGGTCAGCCGCCTGCGCCAGTGGCCGGTACAGATCAGGCTCGCGCCGGTACACGCGCCCTTCTTTGACGGCGCACGGCTCCTCATTGCCGCGGATTGCACGGCGTACGCCTATGCGGGCTTCCATGAGCGGTTCATGAAGGGGCACGTCACGCTGGTGGGCTGCCCCAAGCTCGACGGCGTGGACTATGCGGAGAAGCTCACCGAGCTGCTCCGGAGCAACGATATACAGAGCGTGACCGTTGTCCGCATGGAGGTGCCCTGCTGCGGCGGGCTGGAAAACGCGGTCAAGAGGGCGCTGCAATCGAGCGGCAGGCGCATTCCCTGCCGGGTTGTGACGGTCTCCACCGACGGAAGAATCCTCGGGGAGCGGGAAGAGAACGCAGCCGGCTGCAGCGGCGGAGCGCGGGACGCTTTGCAAACCGACTGAGCAAACGGCTAACCAAAGAGAAAGCGAGGCGGGGAAACGGGCCGGTTTTCCGGGCGCGTGCTCCGGCGCATCAACAAGGGCGAAGGAGCAAAGAGGAGAGAACCGCCCGGTGCGGGCCGCGATCCGACCGGCGCATCCGCAGAGCGCGGACACAGAAAGAGCCGCCCGAAACAGCACGTTTCGGGCGGCCGGTCATGTCGCTATTGATGGGAGGAGGTTATTTCTCCTGCTCGTCGATCAGGCGGGAGGCGATCTCCACGGCGGCCTGCACATAGCCGCTGCAAATGGCGTGCTCCTGCGGCTTGGGCAGGTCGTTGCGGAGCAGATCCTTGCAGGTCAGCGAGCCGAAGCGCTCTTCAAACTCCTGCAGGAACTTGTCCACGGTGGATCCGGCCGGCTCCTTTGCGCCGCCGCGCTCGGAACGGCCGAGCCGCGCGCCGATGGCCGCGACCGCGCCCGTGACCGCGCCGCAGGCCAGGCCGCGATGCATGCCGCCGCCGAAGCCGGTCATGCTCTTGGTCAGCTCCGGC
>JAQXRK010000286.1 GCA_029218485.1 bacterium
AAGCCATGCTTGCCTTTATGCCCTTAAAGGAAGCTAGTGCCATTTTAAAAGATCAGCCGTTGAAGCGTTATGCGCCAGATACCATAGTAGATATGAACGAGATTGAAAAATCTCTGCGTAAGATTCGCTCGCAGGGCTATGCAACCATTAGCAACGAGCTGACCGCGGGTAAGGCATCTATCGCCGCACCTATCCGCGATCGCAATCGCATAATCGTAGGTGCAATCAGTATATCGGGTAGTATTTCTCAACTCGATTTGGCTCATCGAGAAAAGGAACTTGCACAACGAGTGATGCTAGCTGCCGATAGAATTTCAGGGAAGCTAGGATTTTTCCCCAAATAGTCTCTCCTTTTCTTTATTACTAGCTACATAATTAACAGGCAAATCCCTTTTGTTATATCAATCGAGTAGTGGGAGAATAAAAAACAGTTTATTTTCGCCCCTCTCACAACACTGCACGTACGGGTAACGTATATAGCGTATCAATTTATATTACACACAAAAAGAGACCATCGCGGTCTCTTAGTCTATTAGCTATTGATTACCTCACCCACCACCCCCTCAAACGCCTCCACCGCCTTGCTCTTCGGATCGTACTCAAAGATGCTCTGCGCTTAGGCGCTTGTTTCGGCGATCCGAATCGCTCGTGGGATTTCCGCTTTGAATACGTTTAGGTATTCCCAGTAGCTCTCTCGTACCATCTGCAAATGCAGGAAACAGTGCGCGTCCCGGATATGCTTTTCTACCATTGCCACGCTCGCGCCTGCCGGATCAGATATAGTCTGAACCATTCGCTGTCTGGCTGTTGAAATCTTTGCTATGCTTTGCTCAATCCTCCGATAAATGCGCCATCATGCTCATCTCGCACACGATTATCCCATCTCGTACACGATTACCCAATCTCGCGCACGAATTACCCTATCTCGCACACGATTTCAAAGTCGGTCTGGATGGAGTTTTTGCTGTAATGGCCGAAAAACGGCAGGATGAGCATGAATGAAGAGACAGCCAGAACAGATATTCGTGTGCGAGAAGCCGAAAAAGCCCACAGTATAAGGTTTTTTCCACAGGGGAGGGGTGCAAAAAAGAAGGACCCTAATTGTATCCAAATTAGAGTCCTTCTATGGTGCCGAAGGTGGGACTCGAACCCACACGGTATCGCTACCAACGGATTTTGAGTCCGTCACGTCTGCCAATTCCATCACTTCGGCTGATCTGGTATATTGTAGCACGCCGGCTTCGGAAAAGCAAGCAAAAAGCGGAGGATGGCGCTCTGTTTTTGCGCATCCTCCGCATGGTTCTCACATTGGCGGATTATTCTGCGGCGCCCGCCGCCGGCTGCTGTGCCGTTTCCGGCTCGATCGGCGTCACATACATGAGCTCAATCCGGTGCTCGGCAATCTCCTTCACCGCGATGTGGAGGCCGAATGCGTCGATCTCAAACTGTGTGCCGTCATCCGGCACCGAGCCGTAGCAGCCGAACACAAAGCCGCCGAACGTATCGTACTCCTCCAGGGGCAGCTGAACCTTCAGCTTTTCGGCCACCTCATCGAGCGGCGCGGAACCGAGGATGCGCCAGGTCGTGTCATCGACCTGTTCGATCTCGCCCGGCTCCTCCGGCGCGTCCGAATCGTCGTCCAAGTCGCCCACAAGCTGCTCGAGCAGGTCGTTCATCGTCACAATGCCCTGCACGCCGCCATACTCGTCCAGCACAACGGCAAAGTGGTTGCGCGTCTTCTTCATCTGGCGGAACAGCACGTCCGCGCGGATGCTCTGCGGCACAAAGTATGCCGGGCGCACCGCCTCGCGCAAGATCGTCTCGCGGGAGCGGTCCGAAAGCCGGAAATAGTCCTTCGCGTTGAGCACACCGATCACATCGTCCGCCGTCTCCCCGCAGACCGGGTACAGCGAGTGCCGGTTTTCGCAGATCGTTTCATTCCACTGCTCCACCGTCTCATCCTCCCAGAGCACGATCATATCCGTGCGGTGGGTGGCAAACTCCTCGACGGCCAGATCGTCGAACTCAAACACGTTCTGGATCATCATCTTTTCTTCCGCATCGATGACGCCCTTCTCCGTGCCGACGTCGACCATCATGCGGATCTCCTCCTCGCTGACCTCCTCCTCCTCGGCGTTCGGATCGATGCCGACAAGGCGGAGAATCGCATTCGTGGAGACCGTGAGCAGCCAGACGATCGGCGCAAACAGCTTCGAGAAAAACGCGAGCAGGCCGGAGATCCCCAGCGCGAGCTTTTCCGCCTTCTTCATGGCGATGCGCTTGGGCACCAGCTCGCCGAACACCAGCGTGAAATACGACAAGATGAGCGTAATCAGGATGACCGCGATGGTATTGAGCGTTGCGGGCGGAATCGCGACGCCCAGACCGACCAGCCACGATACGATCTTGTCCGAGAAGTTGTCCGCGGCAAACGCGCTACCGAGGAAGCCGGCCAGCGTGATGGCGACCTGAATGGTCGATAAAAACCTTGCCGGCTGGCTCGTCAGGCGCGCAAGGCGCACCGCGCGCTTATCCCCCGCCGCGGCCAGCCGCGCCAGATGGTTGTCATTCATCGAAATCACCGCGATCTCCGCGCATGCGAACACCGCGTTACATACGATCAGGATCAGCTGCAGCAGCAGCGATAGCCCAACGGAATCTTCCAATTTTTTCCTCCTGTTTCTCCGGGTTGGCCGGGTTCGGCCCGGCCCATGCCCAAGTCCTGCAACCGCACAAAACGGTAAAAAAACATGCTCCGCGCATCCGCTCAACGCCGATGGCAGATCATGCCGTTTGTCCTCAATATCCAGTTCACGCCGATGGCAGCATCGTTTCCGTCGCTACTGTCGTCGTCCATGTGTCTGTGCCGGTTCCTTTCCCGCTGAATTGATTTGTATTATATCATAGTCGTACGCCGTTGTGAAGCCCCGTTTTTGTGCGCGCGCGGCCCTTTGACAGCGGGCGAAATTCCCCTTGTTTTGTCCATGTCCGTTTGCCATAATATGGTTGTGGATACACGGAAATGGGATCGACTCCTTCCGCCGCGCCGTGAACGGAGCGCCGGATGCCCTAGCGCCTCCCTCCGTCCCGAGGGAAGGTGGCCTCGCTTTTTAGACCCACCCCGGAGCAAACCGTATGGAACACCCCAGAGAACAACAGCATACCCCCGCAGCCAATGCATCCGTCCGGCCGCTCTTTCACCGCCGGCCGGTCTGCCTTGCCGCGCTCGGCGTTTTCATCGGGCTCGTATGCTTTTCGCTTTTCGGCGCGCCGGGCGCCGGCGCTGCGGGCGCGGGCGCGGGACTTCTCATACTGCTGTTGCTGCTGCTCGCGGCGCTCTGGCTGTACCGGCCGGCCCTGCTGCTGCTGCTGTTCGCCGTGCTGGCCTT
>JAQXRK010000287.1 GCA_029218485.1 bacterium
CATACACATTCTGCCAAAGAATATCAAGAACCCATTCCTTCGGTTGGTGCATTGTAAATCCTGCGAATATCCAGAGCCTTCGCCCAAATCGATATCTCCTTAACTGGCAGTAACCACTATGTATACCCCCGATAAAAGATCGCCGGATAGGCAACCGGTATCCTGTTGTCATGCATTCAACCCAAACAGCGCAAGAGGGGAAAGCCAGCATAGGACGCTTTTTGCACCTGAAGAATAGGGGGAAGCGCTTTCCATGCACCCGGCAAAGTGAAAAACGCCCTGCGGTGCAAGGCTTTTGAAGACAAAGAAAAAACGCTAATCTTCGTATCAAGATCAGCGTTTTTGTGGTGGAGCATATCGGATTCGAACCGATGACTTCCACACTGCCAGTGTGGCACTCTAGCCAACTGAGCTAATGCCCCAAGCGCATTTGCTATTATAGAGTATTCACGGCTATTTGTAAAGCACTTTTTGCAAAGAAATTTTTCAATGGTACAAAAATATGAATTTTTTTGGGAATCCCACAAAAGCCGAATGGAGTATGGTATACTACCCAAGTATATAAGGAGGGGTCTGTACGAATGGCAGATATCCGTGGTTTTTTTTCCAAAGTGCGCAATAAGCTGATTGTTGATGAATCAGCTGAGGCGGATCGGGAGCGTTCCGCCCCGTTGGAAAAACAGCCTTTGTTTCAAAAGCATCAGCCGCCGCGGCCGTTTGCGCTTGCGGTTCTGTTTACAACGCTCAAGCTGTTGATCTTTGCGTTTGTCGTGGTCGCTTTTGCCGGCGTCGGGCTCGTCTTCGGCATCGGGAAGGCGTATGTGGAAACAACACCGGAAATCGATGTGGCACAGCTGACGATCTCCGACCGCACATCCTTTCTCTATGATATGAACGGGCGCCTCATCACATCCATCGCCGATGTGGAGTATCGCGATTGGACCGACATTGAGGATATTCCCGATATGCTGAAAAACGCGTTCATCGCCGTGGAGGATGTGCGGTTTTACAAGCATTCCGGCGTTGATTTCAAGCGCCTGTTTTCCGCAGCGCTCGAGGTTCTCGGAAACAGCAATTCGTCCGGCGGCAGCACGATTACACAGCAGCTGATCAAAAACAAAATCCTGGGTTCTCAGCGCAACTATAAGCGCAAGATTCAGGAGGCGTATTTGGCGCTGCAGCTGGAGCGGATGATCAGCAAGGACGATATTCTCGAAGCCTATCTGAATGATATCTATCTGGGTGAATCCAATTACGGCGTGAAGACGGCCGCGATGGACTATTTCGGAAAAGATCTTCCGGAGCTGACCATCCGGGAATGCGCCATGCTCGCAGGCCTGACGCAGAGCCCCTACAACTATAACCCACGGCGCAATATGTACCGCCGCGATAAGATGGAGATCACCAACAACCGGACGGATCAGGTGCTCTCCCGCATGTATCAGGCCGGTTATATCAATCGGGAACAGTATGAAGCCGCATTGGTGGAAGAGGTTCGCATCATCGAGGAGAGCGAGCAGAAAAAGATGTACGACATGGCGTATTTTGTCGAATACGCGATCTATGATGTCGTCTCGCACCTGCTTGTACAGCGCGATCTGCCGGACACGAAGGCCAATCGGGACGCCATTGAAAATGAGCTCCGTACCGGCGGATACCACATCTATACCACCGTGGATCCGGATATCCAGAATACGGTGCAGCAGACGCTGTCCACCTGGGAGAACTATCCCTCGCTGGCGGACGGGAGCAAGGCGGTTCGCGAGGAAACCATGGCGGACGGCGCCGTGATCACCATCAAGGAGCCGCAGGCCGCTGCGGTGGTGTTGGACTACCACACCGGCGAGCTGCGCACGGTCGTGGGCGGCCGGGATGAACCGACGATCCGGCGCGGACAGAACCGTGCCTATCAGAGCTATACCGAGGTCGGCTCTTCCATCAAACCGCTTGCGGTCTATGGCCCCGCGTTGGATTTGGGCGTGTCTCCCGCAACGATCGTTGCCAACATGGATGGCGCGATCGAGGGGTGGAACACGCAAAAGGGCTATCCGTCCGGTGGTCTGAAGAGCCGTTACGGCCCGGTCACGGTTCGCCGCGGTATCATGTCCTCCCTGAACGTGGTGGCTGCCCGCGTGCTCATGCAGTATGTGGGCGTCGACGTCGCTGCAGATTATCTGGTGAAACTGGGCGCGACGGAATCGAAAATCAACCGGGATGGTGCGGGCCTTGCGCTCGGAACCTCAGGCCTGACGCCGATCCAGATGGCGACAGCCTATGGCGCGATTGCTTCCGGCGGCATATACCGCGAGGCGCTTTCCTTTACGAAGGTGCTGGATTCGGACGGCAATGTCATTCTTGATGCCGATGCAGTGCGCGATACGCATCGCGTATTCCAGGAGTCCACCGCATATTTGCTGGTCGATATGCTCACCGACGCCGTCAAATCCGGAACCGGAACCAAGGCCAAAATTGACGGGATGACCGTTGCTGGCAAGACGGGAACGAACTCGGACTATGCGAGCGTGTACTTTGCGGGCATGACGCCCTATTATGCGGCAAGCGTCTGGATCGGCCATGACTATCCGTCCAACAAGCTGAAGGAGGGAGCGGACGGAGGCGCCTATGCCGCACCGCTGTGGAAAGCGTTCATGGAGAAGATTCATGCATCGCTGGACGATAAAAAGATCATCGATACGGATCCGACGTCGCTTGGACTGGTGAAATGCACGGTCTGCTCGGTATCCGGTCTGCTTGCGACCGATGCGTGCAGGGATGATGAGGATCATAAGCCGGTAACCGATTGGTTCGCGGCTGCGAACCGGCCGACCAAGTACTGCGATATGCATGTTACGATCTCGGTTTGCTCGCAGTCCGGTGCGCTGGCGACCCAGTTCTGCCCTGCGGAAACGGTGCAGACCGTCAGCAAAACGCTCGTCCGTCCCGATTCTCAGTTCTATGGCTTTGAGGATCAGTATTTCTACAAGGGACTGCCGAACGCTGAGAGAACCGACTTGACCGTGGAGGCCTATCTCGCCTCGCTGCCGACCTGTACCCTGCATTCCGACAGTTCGCTCGCCATCTTTGAGCTGAAAACGAGGGCGGAGCAGTTGATTGCCGAGGTGCAGTCCTATCTGGATGCAGCGGTCGGTCTGGATGAATCCTCCCGCCTGACGCTGCAAAACGATATTGCACTTTTGCAGACGGCGTTGACGGGCTACATATACGCAGAGATTGAGCCGCTTGTGACAACACTGGCGAATGATTTTGGGCAAATCAAAGGAGCGTATCCGTTGGATTGATATGGATCTGCAGAAACGTTATGCAATGGACAGGGACCGCCTTTTCCTGCTCAGCAAGGCGGACACGCCCGCTGGCGAATATGCTTCGCCGGTCTTTGGCGATGGAAACCCGAGCGCCGCAACCGTGCTGATCGGGGAGGCGCCGGGGGCGGAGGAGACGCGGCAGGGCCGTCCCTTTGTGGGGAAGGCCGGGCGGCACCTCGACTCCCTGCTCGAACGCGCGGGCATTGATCGGGCTGATGTATATACGACAAATGTGGTGAAATACCGTCCTGTCGTACGGAGCGAGCGCAGTGTGCGGAACAGGACGCCGAACCCGCGCGAGATCGCCGCAGCACTGCCGTTGCTTCGGGATGAACTGCTGGCGATTGCGCCGAAAACGGTTGTCACGCTTGGCAACGTGCCGCTTCGCGCCGTGCTGCAGCTGTGCGGTCTGGAAGCGGATACGATCGGCGCTCTGCACGGGAGGCCGATCCCGGCTGCGCTTGATTCGATACACTTTACACTGTTTGCACTGTACCATCCGGCGAGCGGAATCTACAATCGCGCATTGCTCGATGTCATGGAGCGGGATGCGATTTCGCTTGGTGAACATTTGGTGAAACCGTCATAATCGCTCGATTTTGCAGCGGATGCGTGCTATACTGAAGCGAGGGACAAACATCGAACTTTGGAGGAAACCGGAATGGCACAGAAAATTCTGATTGCGGATGACGACCAGATCGTCCATGAGGCGCTGGGAATCTACCTGAAAGCGGAGGGATTTGAACCGGTCGACGCCTTTGACGGACAGGAAGCGCTTTCCATGATTACACCGGAGATCGTTCTCTGCGTGCTCGATATCATGATGCCGAAGATGTCCGGCATTGAGGTTTGCCGCGAAATCCGCAAAAGCTCTCAGCTCCCCATCCTGATGCTTACGGCAAAGGGCGAGGAGATTGACCGAATTGTCGGCCTTGAACTCGGGGCGGACGATTATATCGTAAAGCCCTTCAGCCCGCGGGAGGTCGTTGCCCGCATTAAGGCGGTCTTGCGCCGCACGAGCGAGCAGCCAAAAGCGGACAACAATGTGATCACCTACAACGGACTTGTCATCGATTTGAAGAGCTATACTGTTACGCTTCGCGGCGAACCCGTTATTTGCACGCCGAAGGAGATTGAGATTCTGTATATGCTTGCATCCAATCCGGGGCAGGTGTTTACGCGCGAGCAGCTGCTTTCGCGCGTCTGGGGTTACGATTTTGCCGGCGAGACAAGAACGGTCGACACCCATATCAAGCGAATCCGTGCCAAACTGGATTCCACAAACCTTGGCTGGAGCATCAAAACGATTTATGGCGTGGGCTATAAGTTTGAGGTAGAATGAGTTCCGTTCGCAGCGTTTTTTTCTGGCGCATTCTTGTAATACTGGTGATTGCTTTGCTGCTGGCGAATTTGGTTTCGCTTGCAGCATATGCTTATGTGGGCAAAAACATCTATATCACCATGGAGATGGCAAATCTGGAGCCGGAAGCCGAGATCTCGCGCCAGATCTATGAGGAGTATAAAAACGGCAACCTGACCGAGGATGGATTCAATCGCCTGATCGACAAGCAGACAATTGCCAGCAAATCCGCCGTATTGATTGCGGATGGGCTTGGGAAAACGCTGATCGCGAGTTTCATCGGAAGCGATGTCGAGGTCGGCGATTTCGGCGCATACTTCGATGCGGAAAAGCAGAATGTTCTCAGGGGTCAAACGGTAAAAAACGACAATCTGCAATTGCTGAACGGTGAGAACGCGATCAGTGTCGGCGTTCCCATCCGCGATGCCAATGGCAATGTCACGGGCGGCATCTTTATCATTAAGCAAGTCAAGCAGATCCAGTTGGCGTTCTCCCGGTTGAACGATGCGCTTGCCCTGACCATCCTAGTCGTTTTGCCGTTGATTATGCTTCTTGCCGCCTACAGCACAAATCGCGTCTCGCGCCCGCTCAGTGATATGGCCAATGTCGCCATCGCCATGTCAAAGGGCAAGTTTGACACGCGTGCCGATGAAACGGCTGCCGGCGAGGCGGGAATTCTCGCGCGCGCTTTGAACACGCTTTGCGACACACTCTCCCAGACCATCTACCAGCTGCAGAGCGAGAAGAGGCAGCTGAACCATATTCTTTCCAGCTTTACGGATGGCGTCGCGGCGATCGATCGCTTGGGGTGCCTGACGCATTATAACCCGGCGCTCAAAAAGATGTTTGGCGCGGTGACCGTGAACACGCCCATGGATCTGGTGCCCGATGAGAGCATCTGGGGTGCTTTCCGCGAGGTGTTCGACAGCCGTGAAGCGCAGACCCTTCACTATCAAATGCCGGGCGACCGCAAACTGTGGATCTCCATTGTGCCCGTGACCGATGAAAACGATGTTTGTACCGGCGTTGTCGGGCTTTTCAAGGATGTTACGGAGTATGAGCGGCTGGAACAGACGCGCCGCGACTATGTTGCCAATGTCAGTCATGAGCTGCGCACGCCTCTGACCGCCGTGCGCGGTCTGCTCGAGCCGCTGGCGGATGGAATGGTCAAGGATGAGGAAACGCGGCAGCGCTACTATCAGATCATGCTGCATGAGGTCGTTCGCCTCTCCCGCCTGATTACAGACCTGCTCCAGCTTTCGCGGCTGCAATCCGGAACGGAATACATGGAGCTCAGCGCCGTCGATTTGGAGGAGCTTCTGAGCGAGATTCAGGAAAACTACCGGCATGAGGCCAACCAGCGGGGGATTCATCTGGTGCTGGATGCGCAGGACCTTCCCTATGCGCTGACGGATCGGGACCGGGTTGAGCAGGTCCTTGTGATTTTGATCGATAACGCCATGCGCTATACGCCGAAGGATGGCACGATCACCATCTCAGCGACCGCCGGCGATGTGATCGTCGTCTCCGTATCCGATACCGGGTGCGGCATTGCCGCGGAAGAGCTTCCGCATCTGTTTGAGCGGTTTTATAAGGTCGATAAATCGCGCAAGGAGGGCGGCACCGGGCTTGGACTCTCCATTGCCAAGCAGATCATCAGCAAGCTTGGCGAGAGCATCGATGTGGAGAGTACGGTCGGCGTTGGCACCAGCTTCCATTTCACGCTCAAAAAGTATGTCAGCAATGCTATTGCGCTCGGCCCGAGTTCCTCCGACGTTATCTATGATTCGCAGCCGGATGAGAGCGGAATGCCGAACTCGGAGGATGCCCCCTATGAGGTGATCGCGCCCAAGCATTCCAAAGTGCGCGGCCGAAGAAAGCAGCAATAGTCTGTTTCCCGCCGCCGATGCATATGTTTGAACAGGCATTGGCGGGGGTGACATCCTATGGAATACAGACATCGGAGACGTACGATGCAGAGACCGTACCGGCGAGGGACACTGGCCGGGGCTGCGCTCTGCATCCTTTTTGTATCGGCC
>JAQXRK010000288.1 GCA_029218485.1 bacterium
CTCCCGGGCTTCCGCGGAGGAGATTTCGCCGGCGCTGTAATCGAGCATTGTGGCCTCATCGATGGTCGCTGCCTCGGACAGCGTGACCAGATTGCACCGATAGGTCACATCCTCCGGTGCCAGTTCGATCCCGATGCTCGCCGCCTCCAGCGGGGAACGGCCGGAATAATACACCCGCGGATCATACCCGAACACGGCCAGGTTGGCCGTATCGCTGCCGGGTTTCATGCCCTCCGGTACGGTTCTCACCATGCCGAATTCGCCGTTTTGCGCAAGAAAATCCATTGCCGGATGCCGTGCCGCATCCAGCGGTGTTTTTCCGTTCAGCTCCGGCACGGATACATCCGCCATGCCATCGCCAAGAAACACCACATACTTCATCGTTTACCACCCCGAAAATATTGATACAGGCAGCACTGCATGCCGCCATTGCTGAGTTTGCGCCGTTTATCGGCCGTTCTTCCGTAGCTGCGCTCAAACTCCCGGAAACCCGAAATGATGTTGATCGACCAGTCATCCAGCAGATCGAACCGTTCCCGCATCCGCCGGTAGAGCCGCTCCGCATCCCGCTTGTCCATCAGGCGTTCGCCGTAGGGCGGGTTGCACACGATCACCCCGCCGGTACGCGGATCCGCCAGCTCTTCTATGGGCCGAACCGCCCAGTCCACCATCACGCCGGCTTTCTTCGCATGCTTCTTGCACAGATCGATGCAATGCGGATCGATGTCGCTGCCGCAGATTTGCAGCTTGACCGGCCGTATGCTGTCCCGCGCTTCCTCGCGCGATTGCAGCCAAACCTGCTTCGGAACGAACGGCCACCGCTCCGCAGCGAACGAACGCAGCAGCCCGGGCGCACGGTTTTCGGCGATCATGGCCGCCTCGATCGGCATGGTGCCCGACCCGCACATGGGGTCGATGAGCGGCTGCTCCGCGCGAAAGCGCGACAGGTCGACAATCGCCGCTCCGAGCGTCTCGGAAATCGGCGCCGGCACGTTATAGGTTCGGTACCCGCGGCGGGACAGGCCCGCGCCACAGCAATCGAGCGCGAGCGTTGCCACATCGCGCAGCATGCCAACCTCCACGATCACCTCCGCGCCCGTTTCCGGGATGATCGGGGTGTGATAAGCGGCCTTGAGGTTTTCCACGATGGCCTTCTTCACGATGCTCTGGCAATCCGAAACGGAGAATAGGCTGCTCTTGGCCGATTTGCCGTTCACATGGATTGCGGCGTCCCTTGCCAAAAAGGGTTTCCAGTTCAGCGCCTTCACGCCGTCGAACAGCTCCGTAAACGACGTGGCACGGAAGCTGCCAACCTCCAGCAGCAGCCGCTCGGCTGTGCGCAGCCAGAGGAGTGCGCGCGCCATGGTCGTAAAATCGCCCTGAAAGCAAACGCGGGCGTCCTCCGTGCGCTCCACCTCTATGCCCATGCGCCGCAATTGGAACGCGACGGTCGACTCCAGCCCCAATTTGCAGGTCGCAATCAATCGCATGGCGGTTCCTCCAGACACGATTCGACTTTCTTTACCGCATTGTGCAGGCGCAGCAGCGAAACCCGGTATTTATGCGCAATCTCCGCTTCATCCGGCTCCTCTCCCGCGCTACGGCGGCCCAACAGTTCCAGCGCCGCCGCCAGCGAAAGCTGCTGATTGGCCGATATGCGCGGAAAATGGCCGTTGAACGAGCCAATGTACGCATGGATCAGCATCGCCGTTGCGGCAAGGCGGGCCTCGGTGCAATCCGGGAGCAGATGCTCCGCCAGATGCCGGAGCATGCCCTCATAGGCCGCGGGAAGCTTGGCCGGCAGTTCAAAGACATTCACGCTGCCCTGCACCCAGCGACCCTCCAGAAACACCATGAACGGCTCACGCGCCTGCATGCGCTTGAGCGCTGCAAGCGCTTCGCGCTTGATGCTGTCCGGCTGATCCGTCCGCAGCAGAAAATCGCGCAGCACCCGCTCCGCGTTCGCATCCTGCATGGTTGCAATCAGACGAATGATGGCGACCTTGGAGCGCTGCTCGGGTATGGTCAGCGCCCACGACAGCAGGTTGCGCGTCTTCCGGTCCTCGCGCCACCGCTCGGCCTGCTCCCTGTGCGGCTTATCGAAGAAAGCATTGATCTGCTGAAAGCGGCGGAACATCTCCACAAATGGCACGCGATACGGCAGGAGCCAGTGCTTCAAATGCGTTTTGGGATCGTATTTGCGGCAGGCCATCAGGTAATACTGTGCGACGGTATCGTCCGGATTGATGCGCAAAAGACGCCTGTAGCAGTCGCACGCACCCTCAATATCGCCGAGCATATACCGGCAGTAGCCCATGCGATGCACCACGTTCTCATCATAGGGCAGTTCATTCCAGAGCTTTGAGAGCGTCTGCCGTGCCTCAGCATACTGGCCCATC
>JAQXRK010000289.1 GCA_029218485.1 bacterium
CGGCGGGCAGGCCTTCATACCGGAGACGCTGGAGAAAATCCGCTCGCTGCGCAACATGATCGATGCGCGCGCGCTCCCCATCGATATCGAAGTGGATGGCGGCATTACGCCCGAAACCGCACAGCAATGCATTGCTGCCGGAGCGACGGTTCTGGTGGCTGGCAGCAGCGTATTTCGTGCGCCCGATCCGAAGGCAATGGTTGCCGCGCTGCGCTGCGGAAACTGAGAGCAACCTAAAACAGCGCCATGCCGTGAAAAGGCGTGGCGCTGTTTTGTTTTCCCTTATTGGCGAATTTGTTGCTGGATACCGTCCGTGCAGGACACGGCCGTGCGAAACCTCCCGGCTGCGCACATGCCCTCCCCTCCGGCTTCTGCAACCATGCAGCGAAAGCCGATGCGGCTTCGCCCCTGATCTCCAGTTGGTCGCGGAAGCACCGGGAACTCAGCCCTCCTGAGCGCCCTCCAACTGCTCCTTCTCTTCCTCGCCCTGCGGCTGTTTCTTTTCTTCGAGAAGCTTGTTGAGGATGTACAGATAGATCTCCTCAGCGTTGTCCTGCCACCCGGCGCGCACGCGCTGCGCCATTGCCCGGGAGAACACATCAAAGGCGATATCGAGGACCACGGAGGTCTTTTCCTGTACGCGCAGATGCACCCGGTACGCACCGCCATACAGCTCCTCCATGGAGGAAACGAGCTGCGTTTCGCGGATCATGGACTCGCGGTTTTCATCCGCGTACGCCTGCAGGCGCATGCGCAGCGAATAGGGCAGGCTCTCCTCAAACATGTCCAGCGCTTCGGTGCCGCGGGAGGTCACCCGATAGCCCTGACCGAAGGTCCTGGGGATCGCGGCAATAAAGCCGTCCTCCTCCATCTCCGCCATGGAAGTCTGAAAATCAAAGTAGGACATGCAGTCATTCTCTACCATGGCCCGGTACAATTGCTCCCGGGTGATATCCAGATCGGCTGCGCGGGTAAAGAACAGTATGGTCAGTTTGTCCTTGGGAACACCTTTGGCAAAAATAGGCATAACAACCTCCGCTTCCCTATCAGTATAGCACGGCGACGGCTTTCTGACAATCGAAAGCGGGAAGAAGAAGCGCTGTTTGGTCTTAGTCCTTGGGTTTGAGAGAGGTGGAAGGCGGCGATGCTACAAACTCCTGCAGAGCGCCGGTGCGCAGCAGCGCGCCAAATGTACAGAGAAAGTCCTTGTTGCTCGGCGGTCCGTTCTTCCTGCACCATGGCATGAACCTCAAGAGCAATTCACGGTTGCCGTAATCCCAGATTTCGCGGATCATATCCCGCAGATTCCGATCCAGTTGTTGCGGTGTGGCCTCCAGATTGGTGCCAACCTCCTGATAAGCGTCGTACAGACTGGAAATGTTTGGCTTGTCCCGAAAGATGCGCAGCAATTCCACCGTTTGGAGGTAACCTCGTCTGTGCGGTCGCGCGCCCATGAGCAGTAGCGTTTTCTCTAACTCCATCATTTGCGATCACTTCCTTTAGACACTGCATCTAGACACTGCATCATTGTTCTCTCATTCTGACACAAATTTGGGGGTTATGCAATTTATTTGATGTTATTCGACAGATTTATTTTTAGATTCCAACAAACAAATTCAGGTTGACGAAAACCAGGGGTATACCCCCAGCAGCAGGCGAATAAAAAAGCCGCCATAAACGGTCTGTCTATGGCGGCGTGGAGCTGATGAGCAGATTCGAACTGCCTACCTCTTCATTACCAATGAAGTGCTCTACCGACTGAGCTACATCAGCGCACTATAATGGGCTCGCAACAAGCCTATTATAGCGAATACTCGTCCATTTTGCAAGTCATATTTCCAGATTTCTAAAAAATCTTTCAAGCCTCTGCGCGGATCACGCTCTCCACCTGCTGGACGCAGGGCAGCTTCTGAATGGCGTCAAGCGCTGCCTGCACGCTCAGCTCCTGCGCCATATGCGTCATAAACGTGATATGGGTCGATCCTCCCGCGCGCTCGCCCAGCTGCAGAACATCCTTGAGCGAAACGCCATGCTCGGCAAAAACAGCCGCTATGGCCGCCATGGTGCCCGGAGCGTCCGTCACGGACAGGCGGATACAATAGATGCAGTGGAAATCGCGAACAAGCTCGACCTCGCTGCTCATGCCGGCTTCATTGCGGAACGTCATATAGCGATGGTGGCCGGCGGCATGGCAGGCATAGATCACATCGGACATCACGGCAGAAGCGGTCGGCATGCAGCCGGCGCCGCGGCCGTAGAGCATCACATCGTCCACAGCATGACCGGTCAGGAAGATCGCATTGAACACACCGCGCACGGAAGCGAGCGGATGGGACTTGGGCACCATCGTCGGATGCACGCGCACCTCGATGGCATGTCCCGCCTTCTTGCCGATCGCAAGCAGTTTGATCTCATAGCCCAGCATACGGGCGGCTTCAAAATCCTCTGCAGTCAGCTTGGTAATCCCCTCGCGATAGATGACATCGATCGGCATATGCGCGTGAAACGCCATGGAGGACAGGATGGAGAGCTTGTACATGGCATCAAAACCCTCGACATCCGCCGTTGGATTGGCCTCAGCATAACCGAGCTTCTGCGCCTCCTGGAGCACCTCCTCGAACGGGCGCCCCTCCTCCGACATCTTTGTCAGAATATAGTTCGTCGTTCCGTTGATGATGCCCATCACGCGCTCGATGTTGTTGGCCTGCATGGAATCTGTGATCGTGCGAATGATCGGAATACCGCCGCCGACGGTGGCCTCGAGATACAGGCCTGCGCCCGTTTGCTTGGCAACCTTTTCAAACTCATACCAGTGCTTGCTCATCACCTCTTTGTTGGAGGTGACGACCGTTTTGCCGCACTCCAGCGCGCGAAGGATGAACGTGCGCGCCGGCTCCACGCCGCCCATGCACTCGACCACGATCTCAATGGCCGGATCCTGCAGAATGTCCTCCACCGAGGTCGTGAACAGCTCGCGCGGCGCCAGATGCAGATTGGGCTCGTGGATAAAATCCCGCACGAGGATTCGCCCGACCTGCAGATCGATCTGCTCGCGATGCAGAATATCGTCATGGTTTTCCGTTGCGATCCGGTAAACGCCAGAGCCGACGGTGCCGAAGCCAAGAATTGCAATGGTATGCGTGTTCATGGATAGTCTCCTTTATGTTACAAAGTATGGGTTGAGAGGGAAATTGCCGCACCGATCGCGGTCGCATAGGCCGCAAAGGGCGGCACATGGAAATGAACCGGATGCAGCAGCTCCACTTGATGAATGAGTTCCTGTACAACCGGCAGTTCCGCCGGCGTGCCGACAAGGATCACATCGGATACCTGCTCCGCACGGGCCGCAAATACGGACAGCATGCCGACCGTCTGGCTGACCAGATTGAACAGCCCCCGCGCGCAATCCGCGCTATCCGCTTGATCGGAGCATCTGGCAAAATTGGCCACGGTCGTATAGGCGGGCAGTCCGGGAATATCCTGGTCGGTCACATCGCCTATGCAGAGGTCAATCTTTCTGAGATCTCCCCGCTCCGCCGCAGCCGCCGCCGCAGGGATGTCCGCCTGTCCGTTCAAAAGCTGCGACAGGCCCAGCAGCGTACCGCCGCCAACGCCGGACCCGCCCAGATGGCGGGCGCTTGCGCCCGCGGACGCCGAAACGAACGCCGTGCCCGTTCCCATGCTGGCAACCACCGCCCGCGCAAGGCCGGTCAGGTGCAGCGCGCCCGCCGCGATCGCCGAAAACTCGTCCACATGATAAACCGGGATTCCCCGGTACGCCTCGCCAAAGCGCTGGGCGCCCATGCCGGTTACGGCAATGGCCTCGGGGTTATGAGGGATCAGCTCGTCCAAATTCGATTCGTCAAACAGGTGTAAAGCGACCCTGTTTACGCGCTCCACTTTGCCGTGCGACAGCAGCACTGTTTTCGCCGCGGAAACGCCGAGATCCACACCGATCACGCGACTATTCATGGTTTGCATCAGCCTCTGCGCAAAACCTTTTTCAACGCGGTGCAGACCGCAATTGCGGCAAGAACCGCAAGCACAATCTCCAATACCCCGTTCGTCAGGATCACGGTTCCGATGACGCCGAGCAGGAGCTCATAGGCAATGCCGTTGGCGGCCGCATAGCTCGCGCCAAACACCACATAGATGCCGCCAAGGACGAAGATCGTGTTGGCGAGCGTGCCCGTTACGGCCGCAAGCCCCATGTTGACCGCGCCGGATTTGCAGATTTTCTCCATGCCGCGATACGTCAAGCCGGCAAATACGCCGATCAAAATGCGCGGGACGAAGCAGATGACCAAACTCCAGAAATTTCCATGGAACTCGCCAAAGGAATAGAACGGCGTGAAAACGAAGGCAAGCGCCGGATTCGGCGGCATAAAGGTCCACACAATAAAGCTGAACAAACCGGCGATGAACCCCAGCATCGCGCCTGCACCCGTGCCTAGAGAGATGGCGCCGATGATGACCGGGATATGTGCAAGCGTTGCAACCAGCGGTCCGACCGGAAGCGACCCGAGCGGTGTGAAGCAAACGATTGCCTCAATCGCGACCAGAATCGAAAACTGGGTCAAAAACAATGTCCGCCCACGGCGGTCAGCAGAATGCATGGTTCAAGACCTCCACCAAATATTACGAGAACATTATATACTATTCTTGCGGATATAGCAAATAAAATCACGCAAACTATGCTGTAGGAGGGCAGCGCCATGGAAAACAGCAAGCGTCAACAAAAGAAACGAGTGTCCAAAACGGCAACCATCGCCTTTGTTTTCATGGCTGCGCTGTTTCTCTATACCGTTTTCAGGGTTTCCGGCTATCTGGTCCGTCAGGAACTCGCCGGCATCCCCACCCCGAAAAGTCCGGAGCAAAACCGCGTGGAGGAACCGCTTGAAACGCCAAAAGCGCAGCCGGACGACCCATCCAACGCTGTGATCGCCGTCCGGACGCCGCCGCCGGAATCCCCCGCGCCCGCGCCTTCAGCCACCACGGCTGCGCCAACGCCGTCTGCACGCCATACGTCGCCGGCGACCCCCGCGCCGGAGAGCACGGTTACCGCTTCCCCGGAGCCGTTGACCGTTCGGTTTGACGAATCGAAGCTGGATCTGCTCATTGTCGGCTTTGAAGAGAGCGGTTATGCCGATCTCATCTGCGTGCTGTCCGTGCGCGGCGAAAAAAGCATGTTCTATGCACTGCCAAAGAACACGATTGGCGCCGGCAACACCACGCTCAGCACCGCCCAATCCGTCGGCGAGGTGCGCGAACAGCTGGCCGCGCTCACCGGCGTATCCTTCGACTACTATGCGAGCTTTGAGGAGACGGCCGTCCAGCCCTGCACCGACGCCGTGGACGGAATTGAAATCGACGGCGTCGGGTACAGCGGGGAGAAGACACTTGAGCGGCTGCGTTCCGCCGGGATGGACGAGGTCTTACGGGTATTGCAGCAGCAGAGCGTCTTGCTGGCCTTTGCAAAAAAGGTCCAGTCGCTCAATCTTCTGCGCCTCTGGAACGCGAAAAACGCACTGCAGGGCAATGCCAACAGCAACCTGACGGGCGAT
>JAQXRK010000290.1 GCA_029218485.1 bacterium
GGCGGCCGGCCGCGTGCGCCGGTGGGGGTTACGCGTTTTCAACCAGACGGTGGAGCGCGGCGCGGATGGCGCCCGGACCGGCGATCAGCTCGCGGAAGTTGGCCTCCACGACTTCGCCGAGACCCGCCTCGTACAGGTCGACGCCCATGATGCGCGCATCGGAGAGAACGGGCTGGAGCAGCGCGTGCACATCGCACGGCGCGCCGAGCTGAACGCCCTCAAAGCGCGGCGCGAGCATCGGCATGAGCGGATCGTCGCTCGGCTGGAACGGCTGCCCGTCGTCGCCGACCGCCATGAGATAGCGGCACCATGCCGCGATCACGAACGCAATGCCCTTGAGGTTTTTGACGTCAAGCGTGTCAGACTCGACATAGTTTTTGATCGTGTTGCCGAAGCGGATGGCGATCTTCTGGGAGGTGTCGGTCGCAATGCGCTGCGGCGTATCCTGCAGGAACGGGTTCGGGAAGCGCTTGCCGATGACCTCGTCGATAAACGCGCGCGGGCTGATGACGCCGGGATCCACGACGACCGGCAGACCCTCCTGATAGCCGACGGTTTCGACCAGCTTCTTCAGGTCGGGATCCTGCATCTCGGCGGAGATGCGCGTGAAGCCGAGCAGGCAGCCGAGCACGGCCAGGCAGGTGTGCAGCGGGTTGAGGCAGGTGCAGACCTTCATGGTCTCCACCATGTCCACCACGTTGCGCGCGGTGAAGATGACGCCGGCCTTGTCGATCGGCGGGCGGCCGTTCGGGAACGCATCCTCGATCACGAGGTACTGCGCCTCCTCGGCGTTGACAAACGGCGCGACGAACGAGCGGCGGCCGGTGACGCGCACGCCCATATCCTCGAGGCCGTCGTTCTCGAGCATCTCGCGCACGGAGTCGTCCGGGCGCGGCGTGATCTTATCGATCATGCTCCACGGGAACGAGACGCGGCTCTTGTCCCGCACATAGGCGGCAAAGCCGGCCTGGCACAGGCCCTTCTGCTCCCAGGCGTCCGCAAAGGCGAGCACCGCCGCCTCGAGGCGGGAGCCGTTGTGCGAGCAGTTGTCCATGCTGACCATCGCGATCGGCGCGCCGCCGGCGGCAAAGCGCGCATGGCACAGCGCGGCAATCTTGCCGATGTAGCTCTCGGTCTTGTCCGGCCCGTTCTCCATGTCCGCGAGCACGGCGGGGAAGTAGTCGCCGTGGCCGTCCATGATGTTGTAGCCCTTCTCGGTGATGGTCAGGGAGGCCATCTTCAGCGACGGGGAGCGGAACGCGGCTTCGAGCTGCGCCCAGTCGTCCGTGCCGCGGTTCATGCCGAGGCTGTTCACAACGCTGCCGATGACCGTCTTTTCAATGCGGCCGTCGGCGCACAGCGTCGCGAGGACGGACAGGTTGTCGAACGGGCGGTAAGCGGCGTCGAGAATTTCGGCGTCAAAGCCCTCGGCCACGGTGATGCCGGTGTCCATCAGGCCCGCGTTCAGCACGCGCTGGTTCAGGTTTGCGATGAACGCGCGGAAGATGTTGCCAGCGCCGAAGTGCACCCATTCCGGGCGCGCAGCGGTGTTGGAGGTTACGGCCGCACGGTCGAACGCGGGCAGATCGTAGCCCTTTTCGGTCAGAACGGCGCGGTTTTCAAGGATGGTGTTGTTGCAAAGCTTCATAACCGGTATTTCCTCCTGTTGATATTTCAGCCTGATATTCAGCGCTCTGCGGTCAGATAGAGCAGGTGGCGGCCAATGTGCGAAACGAGCCCCGCGTAATACTCCTCCTCATAGGTGGACAGGAACGGGAAGAACTCGTTTCTGAACCACTCCTGCTCGAGCAGCAGGCCGTAGGCGATGTGCATCGTCTGGCGGGACGCGGGCAGCTGCAGGTATTCCGGCAGATAGGCATCGTTCTGCAGATCGATGTTCGGGATGTCCGCCGGATTGGTGGAAACGTGGTAGTACTTCTCGGCCTCCGCGCGGTGCTCGAGCGCAAATTTGTGCGCCTTGCGGTACAGCGCCGGGTTGTGCTTGGCGACGACGCGCATGGCCTCGAGCCAGTTCGTGCCGGCGGTCTTGACATGGACGTGGCATCCGGTCACGCGGCCGACGGTCGAGAACACGGAGAACTTGTCCGAGCCGGAATGGACGGACAGCTTGTAGCCGAAATGATCCGCGATCTTCTGATGGATTTCAAAATCGCGCGCAAAGTCGTTCAGGTTGCCGCTGTACTCGATGCCCTTCTCAAACTCGCCCGAGAAGTGCGGCGCGAGGCTGACCGGGTGCACGCCGTGGGCAAGCAGCTCGCTGGCGATCACAAAGTGCTCCGCGGGCGAGGTGATGGTGCGCGTTTCATCGATGGACATCTCAAAATCGACGTCCGCCGTCTTGATCTCTTCGATATACTGGTAGCAGCTCTCGGCGTGATAGATCGCATCCCAGAACACGAGCACGATGCGCTTGAGCTCGGAGAGCGACAGCATGCCGATGAAGGGCAGGTCGCGGCCGAGGTAGGTTTGCTCGTAGTGGGAGCGCACGTCGGCGGGGAGCGCGGCATAGGCCGCATCCACCTCGGCGTCGGTGTAGGCGGCGGCCTGGATATCGATGTGCTCAGAGCAGTCAAGCGTAATCATCGTGCAGCCGCTCTCGATCGCGTAGCGGATCTCCTCTTTCGTCTTGAGGTGGTCGCCGTCGGCGCCGTAGCCGCCCTTGTAGCCCTCCTGGAACACGCCGAAAGCGGCGGCCGCGATCACATCGGAGAAGGTGCGGTTCGTCAGCGTCAGCTCGCGGATGGACTGCTGCGCAAACACGGGATACACATCATAGCCCGCAATGGCGCGCACATGGCCGGGGGTCGCAAGGCCGAGCCGGTCGCCAAGGCCGATGGTGAACGCATGGTCCTTGTGGCTCTTCGGCTTGGTGTAGGGGAACAGCGCCTGCAGCTGCACGGCGTTGTCGGCGGAAAGCGGGCAGAGCTTCACGCCGTTCTGCTCTTCCCCGGAAAAGGCGTCGGCATGCTCGCCCATGACGGCCAGCAGCTTTTCCGTACCGCGCTTGACGATGGCTGCGGCCGTGCCGTCCGCCATGTCGGCCGAGCGGTCGTATACGAACAGGTTGCCGTTTTCCCGCAGCGCCGCGAGAAGCGAATCGATGGTGATGGACATGACAGATCCTCCTGAATATGATGGATTGTATCAATGGCTGTTCCTGATTGTCAGATACCAGTTCCAGTATATCACCATTACCGGGGATGTCAAACAAATATATTACAGGAAAATCCCGAATTCTCCAATTTATTAGCCGATTTTCCAAAAAACAAATTCTAAGGTTGCTTTTCTGGTATATCAGTGATATACTGGCCTCATCAGTGGGTGTTCCACCCGAAACAGACACATGCACAACCAAAGCGCAATCAGGAAAAGAGGAATTTGAATGAAGCCGTTTTTGGACAAGGATTTTCTGCTGTCTTCCGATACGGCGCGGACGCTGTATCACGACCATGCGGCCAAGATGCCGATCATCGACTATCACTGCCATATCAAACCGTCGGAGATTGCAGCCGACCGCCGCTATGATTCCATCACCGATGTCTGGCTCGGCGGCGACCATTACAAGTGGCGCGCCATGCGCTCGTGCGGCGTGCCCGAGCGCTGCATCACCGGCGACGCCGATCCCGAGGAAAAGTTTGTTGCATGGGCCAGGACCGTGCAGACCCTCATCGGCAACCCGCTCTACCACTGGACGCATCTTGAATTGCAGCGCTACTTCGATATCAGCGAGCCGCTGACCGCGAAGAACGCGAAGGCGGTCTACCGCGCATGCAACGAGGTGCTCGCGCGGCCGGATATGAGCGTGCGCGGCATCATCGACAGGAGCAACGTCCGGCTCATCTGCACGACCGACGACCCGATCGATGATCTGGCTGCCCATGAGCAGATCGCTGCCGACCCGACCTGCCGCGTAGCCGTGCTGCCGGCGTTCCGACCGGACAAGGCGATGCGCGCCGACAAGCCGGAGTTCGCCGCCTACCTCAAAAAGCTCGAGACCGTCACGGGCATGGAGATCGACAACATGGACGATCTGCGCGCCGCGCTGGTCGACCGCATCGCGTATTTCGATGCGCACGGCTGCCGCGTCAGCGACCACGGGCTCGATACCGCCATCTGCGAGACGGCGACCGAGGCCGAGCTCAACGACATTCTGGAGAAGGGCAAAAGCGGCCGGCCGGTGTCCGCCATCGAGTCCGAGGCGTTCCAGACCGCGCTGCTGGCCACCTGCGCGAAGGAGTATCGCGCGCGCGGCTGGGTCATGCAGTGGCACTTCGGCTGCATTCGCAACAACTCGACGCGCATGTTTGAGCGCCTTGGTCCGGACACGGGCTTTGACGCGATGAACGACGCGGGCGGCAACGCAGTGCGCCTTGCGCGCATGCTCGACCTGCTCGAGCAGCAGGATGCGCTCCCGCGCACGATCCTCTACTCGCTCAACCCCGCCGACAACGGCATCATCGGCACCGTCATGGGCGGCTTCCAGACCGATTCCGATGTGCCAGGCCGCATCCAGCTCGGCTCCGCCTGGTGGTTCAACGATCACAAGTCCGGCATGGAGCAGCAGCTGCGCGACCTGATGAACCTCGGCGCCATCGGCTCGTTCGTCGGCATGCTGACCGACAGCCGCAGCTTTTTGAGCTATACGCGGCATGAGTATTTCCGCCGGATCCTCTGCAACGTGTTCGGCCAGATCGTGGAGAACGGTGAGTATCCGGCCGATCTCGACGCGCTCGGGGAGATCGTGGAGAACATCAGCTATAACAACACGCTGCACTATTTTCGCTTTGACGAGATTCTGAAATAAACCGATTATTCTATCAGGAGGATGACATCATGAAACGCTATGCACTCGTCGTGCCCACCAGCATGGGCGTGCGCATCACGCCGGCAACCCGCCAGCCCGTCCACATCAGCCACAACTTCTACATGCAGGCGACCAGCGCCGAGACGAACGTGGCCACGGTTCCCGCTGCGCTCGGCCTGCCGGTCAAGGTGCTCACCACGTTTGTCGAGGGCAGCCCGATCGCCGCGTTCATCAAGGCCGATCTGCGCAGCCGCAACATGGAGTATGAGGGCAAGGAAGTGCCGCAGGGCGATCCGTGGGGCTACCGCCATCAGTTCAACATTGCCGACAGCGGCTTCGGTCTGCGCGGCCCGCGCGTGACGAACGACCGCGCCGGCGAGGTTGGCCGCACGCTCAACGTCAAGGATTTCGATCTCGACCGCATCTTCGGTGAGGAGGGCGTGGAGATCCTGCACATGTCCGGCCTGATCGCGGCGCTGTCGCACGATACCGGCGTGTTCTGCCTCGAGCTGGCACGCGCGGCGAAGAAGTACGGCACGCGCATCTCCTTCGACCTCAACTACCGCGCCTCGTTCTGGAAGGGCCGCGAGGAGGAGCTCTCCGCAATCTTCCGCGAGATCGCTTCCATCGCCGACATCCTGATCGGCAACGAGGAGGACTTCCAGCTCTGCCTCGGCGTGCAGGGACCGGAAGCCGGCGGCAAGGATCTGGCTGCGAAGATCGACAGCTTTAAGGAGATGATCCTGCGCGTCCAGAAGGAGTATCCGAATGCGACGACGTTTGCGACCACGCTCCGCCAGGT